>JAUVAA010000132.1 GCA_030591965.1 bacterium | reverse complement strand
TGGTGTTACTCAGCCTAAAGAGCCTAGCGGTTTATCACAAATTGCTTCTGGTGCATCTGCGTTAATGGGGGATGAAAGTAATACTTTAGGTGCCGCGGTAGATCTATATAGTACTTTTGAATCTTTATGTTTATCAGGTGATATGTTGGGTCAATTTGCCCCCGTTATCACGGATAATGTCTCTAAAAATGCAACACCTTATCTTACTAAAGCGCTAACTTCTGCTTTAACTGGGCTATAAGTTAAATTGATCAGGCCTAGTGATTGATACTAGGTCTGATATTATCAAGTCTCCTTTCTGCTAGCCGTGAATTTATGCGGACTGTCGCACATATAGTTTCCTGATTACCCACAAGCCTCAGCTACCTTGAAAAATATCTTTAAATTAAATGAGTTACCATTGTAGCCCGAATGTTGTTACGGAATGCGAGGAATGGCTGCTCTGAAATTCCCGTATTCTGCAAGCTCCATAACGGGCTACAAGAGGAGGCTGAAAGTTATACGTAATCAAGTATAGTTTTAATAGGCCGCAAAATTTGACTAACTCTTTAGTATTGGCCTATTATCAAAACTCTATCATTCTCTCTAACAACAATAAAAATATGAATAATAGCCTACAAAATATAATTAAATACCCCGCACTATCAGTGCAAGCGATTCTTGCAACCTTTCTGATAAGTATTTTTGCTGCTACTCCTGCTAATGCTCATCGAGGTGCAAAAGGGGAAGGGGATGCTTGTCGAATTTATGTGGGAACAGAAGTCGTGCATTTCGCAGCCTATACGCCTACTTTTACTAAAGGTGAGAGTTATTGCGAGGCGATTCCGAATATTGGCTTAACGCATATCGTTATTGATTATGAGGGTAAGAAATTACGCGATTCGACAGTTGAATTTGAAATTACTAAAGAGCCCGAAGGAACGCGCGTTTTTTATCAAAAGCCTGAGAAAATAAAAAAAGGCTCAATGGATGCTAAAGTCGATTTTACTAATTTTGGCGCGGGCGAATACTTAACGCATGTCACCATTGTCGATCAAGGTGAGAAGCTAGATTCTCATTTACCTTTTACCGTAGGTATAGAGATTGAAGAAGATAATATTCCTTATAAATGGCTTATTCCGATTATTCTAATAATTATTAGTTTGATTGCGATGAATATTGTGGTCAATAGAAAAGAAAAAGCAAAGCAGGTGAATGCGACTGATGATACTCATCAAGAATAAGACATTTACTTGGGCGATGGGTTGCGTTTTAGATTCTATCTATTCTACGAATCTTGCATTCTGTGGGAGTGGCTTTAGCCGCGAATTTTGCAGATCATTAAAAAAATCGAACAGCGAAACTAATTGTGGAATATAAAGATTATTACAAAATAATGGGCATCGCAAAAGATGCGCCACAAGATGAAATTAAACGTGCTTATCGTAAATTGGCGCGTAAATATCACCCCGATGTCAGCAAGGAAAAAGATGCTGAAGAACGATTTAAAGAAGTAGGTGAAGCTTACGAGGTCTTGAAAGATCCAGAAAAACGAGTAGCTTATGATCAGTTGGGCGCTAACTGGAAAGCGGGGCAAACTGGTTTTCAGCCACCGCCTGATTGGGATGCTGGCTTTGAATTTCATGGTGGCGGTTATACTGGTGCTGAGGCGAATGGAGCTGATTTTAGTGATTTCTTTTCCAGTCTTTTTGGTCAGCGTGCAGGCGGTTTTCAAGGAGCGCGCCAAGCTCAACATACGCAAGGTGAGGATAGCCATGCTAAGGTTTTTATTGATCTTGAAGATGCTTACCATGGCGCATCACGCAGTTTATCGTTGCGCTCGACAGTATTGAGTAAAGACGGGCGCCCAGAAATTAAGACGCGCACACTTAATATTAAAATTCCTAAAGGCGTTAAGGAAGGGCAAAATATTCGCTTACAGGGACAAGGCAGCCCAAGTATGGCGGGCGGCAAAGCGGGCAACTTGTATTTGAAAGTTGAATTCAATCCGCATTCTATCTATAAAGTCGAAGGAGCGGATGTTTCTTTGGAGTTGCCTATTATGCCGTGGGAAGCTGCGTTAGGCGCTAAGGTACAAGTGCCCACGCCAGCTGGTAAGATTGACCTTAAAATCCCATTAGGTACGTCCAGCGGTAAGCGTATGCGCCTTAAAGGGCGTGGCATACCGGCTAAAATTGCAGGTGATTTTTATATCACCTTGGAAATTGTATTGCCCGATAAACTTAGCGATAAAGAGAAGTCTTTATATGAGGCTTTACAGAAGGAAGCGGGTAGCTTTAATCCACGGGCAAAATTGGGAGTATGATCATGGGTAATGAAGTTATAAACATAGTCTCAGGTGTGATTGTCGAAGAGGGGGAAAGCGTGTCATTTAGTTCACTGTGCCGTTATTGTTCAGTGCCCGCGGAGCAAGTTATTGGTATGGTCGATCAGGGGATTATTGAGCCATTAGAGCCTCAAGTAACCAGTACTTACTGGCAATTTTCTGGCGATAGTATTATTCGTGTACAGGAGGCTATTAGGTTGCAACGTGATTTGGGTATCAATTTACCCGGTACGGCACTGGCTCTGGAATTGCTGGATGAAGTTAAGGCTTTGCGGCAACAAGTAAGCTCTCTTCAGCGAGGTTCGGTTTTGTAGGTGGAACTTCATTTTTATTTTGTCATTCCGACCCTAGGAGGAATCTTGAGCTGAGTACAGCAACAAAGTTAAGGTTTCTCCTGCATCGAGATGACACCTTGCTTTCATTCGGATCTTTGCCCGACATAAAAATATTGGCTGAGTACTAGTGGTTTTGAGAGATTTTTTAAAGGATAAGAAATGAGTTCAAGCTCTGAATTACAGGTTAGTTTGCGGCAAATGATTTTTGCTATTGAAACTGCGGTTTCTTTAGTAGGGATGAATGATACTAATCATGGCAAGCGGGTTGCTTATATCGCGAGTCAATTAGCTCATCAACTGGGTTATGACGATCAAACCATTCAGTTTATATTTGAGCTAGGCTTACTGCATGATTGTGGGGTTTCGACTGAGCAAATTCACAATGACCTGGTTAATCATTTTGATTGGCAGGGGGCGTATATTCATTGCGAAATTGGCTATCATCTATTGAAAGATTTTCAGCCGCTGGAAATTTATTCCAATGCTATTCGTTACCATCATACGCCTTGGGAAAAACTAAAAAATATCGAAATAAGTACGCAAGATGCGAATATGGCTAATCTGATTTTTTTGGCTGATCGTATTGATATTATGGCTGCTTGTCATTATGAAACGGACATATTATTGGCCAGAGAAGAAATTGTTAATTCAATTAAAAGCTATAGCGGAAGCTATTTTAATCCGGTGTTTGTCGATGCTTTTCTTGAACGAGAAAAATCTGAAGCCTTTTGGATTTCTTTGAAAGAGCGACATATTACTCTCTTTACTTGGGAAATGCGGCAGTTGGGTAGCAAAGTATCGCTAACCCTTCAGCAGCTAAAACAATTATCAATCATTATGGCTTATATTGTTGATCAGAAGAGCCCATTTACTGCTCAGCATTCGTTGCGAGTGGCTGATTTAGCTAGGAATATTGCTGAGACCTTCGGCTTGTCTAGTGAGAAATGCGCTAAGATTGAAATTGCTGGTTTATTGCATGATTTAGGTAAGTTAAATATACCAGATAAAATTCTCGAGAAGCAGGGGCCGTTAAATAGCTTGGAGCGTTCAATTATGAATCAGCACAGCTATGAAACCTATGAAATATTGCGTTCAATTGACGGCTTAGATGAGATTGCTCGTTGGGCGGCATTTCATCATGAAGGACTTAATGGTGTGGGGTATCCTTTTCATCCGACTCAACAGGAACTCGGTATTGAGTCACGTATTATTGCCGTTGCCGATGTATTTCAAGCTCTAGTACAAGATCGACCTTATCGTTCCGGTATGGCTTTGAGTGAAGTGTTAGGGATTCTGGATGAGTTTGTTGGTGACGAAAAACTTGACTCAAGACTGGTCAATTTGGTGAAACAGCATGGCGAAAAATGTTTTTCCATAGCGAAAGGTATTGACCAGACTATCAAGGGTATTGAGCTTCCTGCCTTTACTGCTGAAGAATTAACGGTAGCTAATCAGTAAGTTTGTAGTGACTCAAGCTTAAGCGTTATTTATAGGATGTCTAAGGGTTTTTAGAAGCCTCAAGTGAGTTTTATTTTTCTGCTCGCTTATCTTTATACATGCTCGAGTCTGCATGATTAACTAAAGACTCAACATCTTCACCATTAATTGGGTAGAGAGCTGAGCCAATGTTAATGCCTACTGATATCAGGTGATAATTAACGGTAAACGGTTGTTCGAATTCGGTTTTAATTTTCTTGATAATGTAGTCAACATCTTGCTGGCCGCTAATTTTTTCCTGTACTAATATAAATTCATCGCCACCTTGCCGAGCAACGGTGTCTGCTGAACGAACGCAATCTTGCAGCCTTTCTGCAGCAAGTTTTATAACTTCATCACCAACAGAATGACCAAAATTATCGTTTACCACTTTAAAATATTTTAAATCCAAAAACAACACCACCAGCATTTCTTTTTGCCTAGCTGCTTGCGATAGAGCATGGCTTAAGCGATCATGAAACAAGCTACGGTTTGCTAGTCCTGTTAATGCGTCATGGTTGGCACGATAAAATAGTCGCTCAGATGTTGCGATACGCTCCATTTCATTCTGATAATTAAGACGTGCATAAATTATAAGTACAGCAAAAGTAGAAAGAGCAATTAATAACGCCGAAGCTATTTTCCCCCAGCTTACGATATTCCAACCCAGTTGTTGTTCGATACGCAAAACAAAAGGCTGGCTTTCGCTAGTAATTGTTTTTCTGAATAGTAAATGGGGAAATAGCTTAGACTCAAACTCGCTCATTTCAGTGGCATTGTTTTTATAAAGGTGCCCTCTGTTATCTGTATAGTCATAAGCGGGGTTGTAGAGTAGTTCAGTTATACTAGGAAACGCATGATTTTTAGATGCTAGCAAGCTATCGGCACGGATAACTAATATGGCAAATCCACCTTGGGCACCACTTTTATTGATATAAGCTTGGTTACCTTGCTCTGCTGCTAAAATCGGTTTATGAATTAGGTATGCTAAATCGCCTTCTATTAATTTGAAAGGGTCGCTGGCTATAGACCGTTTTAATCTTTCAGATTTATCTAATGCTCGTTTAAAAAAGTGATTTGAACTAAGGTCTAAGCCCAGCACTTGTTTTGACGCTGGAGGGAGGGGCTCCATAAAAACAATTGGCATATGATACTTTGCTTTAGAGATTGGTTGCCATTGTCTATTTGTCTCATAGCTAAAAGATTTTACTTTGAATTCTGGAAAAATTTTTTTACGGTAATATTCAGAAAATGTTTTTAGCTGGTCATCGGGGACTTTTTCAGCAATCTCAAACATAAAAATATGTGGGTATTGTTTGAGCATTAGTTGTGCGTAGTTAACGATGCTAGCACGATCAAAGTCTTGAGTAGTGCTGACCATGGCAGCAAAACCTTCTAGGATAGACTCGTTTATCTGAGTTCTAGTATTAACTTGCTGGTAATGAATATTAACATCATCGATAAACTCCCGTTCTGCGCGCTGTAGATCGAATTCTAGAATTGTATATACGACAAGGCTTAAAAGGAGTGCCCAAATTAGAATTACACTAAGGTAAATGTTTCGTGGTTTATTTGTACAAGAAATAGTCATGTTTCATTTATTTTAATGGCTGTTAAACCCCATTCACTCTGAAATGTATAGCTTTTAGTTAATACTATTTTGTATTCGTTATCCTGTGCTTTTAGTAGGAATCTATTAAAGGTGTTTGAGTTCCTGATAAAAAACTTCAGGATGACGATAGTTTTTATAAGCTACGATTTTCAATATAGATATAGCTAAATCTATATAATGCTAATTTCTTATACGTTGCAGCTATTCTTAAAGAAATTGATTAATTAGTGCCTCCTTTAAAGTGGTATCCCTGAGGTCATTATCAAGTAATTCATGGAGTGTCAGTTTTATAACTTGCTGATTAATATTTAATTATTGTGTTATCGGGTGATTTCTGTTAAAAGGTAATCTGAAGTTCTGTTGCATAAGCAATTCATATGGAGAAGAAAATGTCAGATAATCATGGGCAAGAAAATAACAATAAATATGGCATTGATCCAGATAAATTTCGCACAATGATTGCAGAGCGTGCTTATTACAAGGCTGAACAAAGAGGCTTTGCTACAGGACATGAAATGGGTGATTGGCTTGAAGCCGAACAAGAGGTCAACAAACAATATTTTTACTGGTTTCAAGAAGGCTGATGAATTCCTTATGCAGTAAAATATTTCCTACGACGTTAATGAAGTCATATAAAGGCAGTCTCAAGCTCCTCTTTAAATGAATATTTTTAAGCGTGCACGAGTTATTTATATTTTGCATCGGCATTCGATTGAGCATGAATTATGGGAGACCGTCAGCGATAAACTGACCCTATTGCAAGGTATGACGGCTGTTGAAATGGCGCATTTGCGAGAGTTGGCTACACTTTTTTTGCATGAAAAAAACATCTATGGTGTGCAAGATTTTCATCTTAGCGACGAAATGCGCGTTATTATTGCGACTCAGGCTTGTTTGCCTATTCTGAGTTTAGGTATAGGTTTATTGAGTGGCTGGACTGATGTGATTGTTTATCCGGATGCTTTTCAGGTCAGTCGGGATGAGCGAGATGAATTTGGTGTAGTGCACCATGATCTGCGTTTATTGAGTGGTGAGGCGTGGTCGCGTGGGCCAGTTATTTTTTCCTGGCAAGATATTCAGAAAGATTTGCACCGCTGGCAGCAAGGACATAATGTTATTTTTCATGAAATTGCCCATAAATTAGATACTCTCAATGGTAGTGCTAATGGCATGCCGCCATTACATTATGCTATGCATCCAAAGCAATGGTCAGTTGCTTTTAGCGCAGCGTATGAACGATTAAATCAGCGCCTTCAACAGCATCATGGCGTTTGCGTTGATTCTTATGCTGCAACCAGTCCAGCGGAATTTTTTGCAGTATTTAGTGAGTACTTCTTTTGTGCACCAGATATTTTGCAAGAGCATTTTGAGGATGTCTTTCAGTTACTTAAATTGTATTATCGGCAAGAGCCTTTGCTGCGCAGAAGTAAGATTAGGTTCTAGTCCTTTCTTGTGCTTCTGAGCTTAATCATAATTACGCGTAAATCGTTTGTCGCCAATAGGACGCATAAATGTATAAGTAGCTGGTAAGACGACAAATATATCGCCTACACGTTGAAAAGCGTCATGAGGTGGTGCAATGGAACTTAATGCGGTAAAGGGTGATACAGCGACAAATAAAGCTGAGCCGGCGATTGTTGTTACTAAACCCAGAGGGCGAAATAATAATATGTCGATGGGTACAAACATCGGATCATAGCGAGCCTTGTCTGAGGTGACAGGGGCTTTTGCATGCAGCGCTGGAGTGAATAATAGGGCAGTTAATAGGCTAATCAGTAGGTGTTTTTTCATAATAAGTATTTATTTGATAAATATGAGAGATAAAAAAAGCGCTAGTTCGTGAGAAGTAGCGCTTTTTTTGTGTCTGGAATGAAAATTTAGTGTACGTCTTTCCAGTATTCTTTTTTCAATAAATAGGCAATGACACCAAACATTAAGATAAATAATAAAACATATTTACCCATGCTTTGACGTTGTACTTGAGCAGGCTCACCGGCATACACAAGGAAAGCAACGATATCATTAACTGCTTTATCGAATTGTTTAGTTGTCATAGCGCCAGCCTCTGTAATAACGAGACCTGTAATGACTTCACGATTATCAATCGTTTTAACAATCGCTTTTTGCTCACCTTGAAGCTGCCAAAGTGGATTAGGCATAGCAACATCAGGGAAAACAGTATTGTTTACTCCCGTCTTTTTGCTTGAATCTTGGTAAAAGCCTTTTAAGTAGCTAACTAACCAATCTTCACCTCTTGAACGAGCAATAAGCGATAAATCAGGCGGTGTAGTACCAAACCATTTTTTAGCGTCATGACCGTTCATCGCAGTGAGCATTTTGTCATAAATGCCGGCACCTTCTGGAGCTACTTTCTTTAAAATTTCTTGTTGATCAATATTGAAGTCATCAGCTAGGTTGAGGTAACGAATATATTTCGTTGAATGACAACCTAAACAATATTGCACATAAAGATGTGCACCATTTTCTAATGACTTGTGATCAGTCAAGTCAATATCGGCGTCTTCTAGCTCTATTCCTGCTGAAGCAAAAGCGCCGAGAGGAACTAAGAGTAATAGACAGATTTGGAGTAATTTTTTCATTAATCTAGACTCGCTTTTAGGATTTTAGCAGTACGAATCAACACATTAATGATGCCGGATGTGTCTGGTCGTTTACGCATAACAGTGGCCCCATCTTTTTCGATAGGAACTTCTTTAACCATTTCACAGAACGTTGCTTTCCAGCCTGGAATGCGGTC
>JAUVAA010000038.1 GCA_030591965.1 bacterium | reverse complement strand
GACAATGCTAAACTAATTAAAATAAACGCACCTGCAACAGCAAACACAATACGATCTATACTCATTTTTTTACCTATTTTAAGCGGACAACGCCCATAAATTTAAGAATCATTTTTTCATAATATGGCTCGCTAATGCCTTTAGCGATTTTGCGCATAAAGTATTTTTCAAAGCCAATTTTCGCTAAATGTACCCACTTACCCTGTTGAGCCCAAGTTGTATTCCGTGGTGGGATTTGCGGCACAGCTAAGAAAGCAATACCACTATCCCCCATATCTGCCAGGCATAAAGCATTGAGACTTGGTTTTTCATGTGGCTCTTTACCTGCTAACTCACCCGCAATATTATGTGCTGTCGCTGTCACCATTGACTCGATCATATAACCTGTTTTAGGGGTACCGACTGGTACAGGTGTTTTTTCTACTGGAGGCAGTGCGACACAAACCCCTACCGAATAAATATTTTTAAACGTTGGGTTACGCTGATGCTCATCAACAATAATAAAGCCGCGTGGGTTAATCAAGCCTTCTGCTTTTACATTTCGTACTGCATCAATCCCAGTAAACGCGGGTAACATCATCGAGTGTTTAAATGGCAATTCATGTTTTTTCTTTTCTTGACCATCTTCATCCACTTCAGTAACAAACATCATGCCTTCTTCGATTTTATCGACTTTAGCATTCGTTACCCATTTAATTGTTTTTTCGCGTAAAGCACTTTCCATTAAACTTTTTGTATCTCCTACACCGCCTAGACCTAAATGCCCAATATAGGGTTCAGAGGTTACAAAAGTCATTGGCACTTGGTCGCGCACTTTACGTTTACGCAATTCAGCTTCCAAAATCATTAAATATTCATAAGCCGGCCCAAAACAAGAAGCCCCTTGCACTGCACCAACGATAATTGGCCCAGGATTTTCCATGAACTTTTCCCAGTCATCAGCTGCTAAAGCTGCGTGATCGACATGACAAACCGAAGTTGTATGCCCTTCTGGTCCTAAACCTTCAACCTCATCAAAAGCCAAACGTGGGCCAGTTGCAATAACTAAGTAATCGTAATCAACGGCAGAACCGTCATCTAACTGGACTTGGTTATTTTCTGGATCAACTAAAGTAGCTGCTTTTTGAATAAAGGTAATACCTTTTTTCTCAAAAACAGGAGCAAGCTCAATTTTAAGCTCTTCAGGTGTACGCCATTTAGGCGGCACCCACGGATTAGAAGGAACAAAATGAAAGGTAGGCGAATCCGAGATAACCAGAACCTCATGATCATTATTGACACTTTCTTTCATTTCATACGCCATTGGCACACCGCCAATTCCAGCACCTAAGACAACTATTCTAGCCATAACAATCTCCACGTTTATTTAAAATAATATATCAATTTTATCTATTATTATTTTTCTTTGACATACACTTGAATCTAGTAATATAGTTGATACACTCCAACTTTTCCCCCTTATATGAGAAACTAGACTGTATCGATTCTAAACCAAAATCGGCAAATTGACACTCAACAAATATCACTTGCTTTTATATTAGCATTCTCTAAAATAAGGATCAACTTATTTACTAAATTTTATTCCTACACAAGATTCTTGTGACACCGTTTTTACTGGAGCTCAAATGACCCAACCCAACCACGACACTGAAACAGTCAATCCGATTGTCTTGTTTTCGATCAACCACCCCAAGTTAATCACTTGGTTAATGACACTTATTACCGTCATTATTGTTTCGATGGCGGCATTACCTAATTTTTATCCAGAGCAACTGTCTTTTTTGCCCACCATAAAGGTTGATACTGACCCTGAGAATATGCTCTCTGATGATGAACCTGTGCGCGTTTACAATCATCAGATGAAAACTGAGTTTAGCTTAAGCGATATTGTGGTCGTCGGGATTACCAATAAGCAAAATGCCAACGGTGTTTTTAACAGCAAATCACTGGCAAATATCTATGCACTAACACAGTTCTCCCGTGGTATTAAATGGGTGGATGAGAAAAATCCAGACAAAATGGCCGGCGTGATTGCCGTCGATATTTTAGCGCCCTCTATGGTCGATAGTATCGAACAAGGTGGCTTAGGTACGGTGAATTTTAACTGGCTAATGCCAGAGCCACCTAAATCAGAAGCAGACGCTATCGCGGTACGTGATCGCGCTATGAATATCCCTTTCTTAAACGGCACCCTAGTCAGTGACGATGGTAAGGCAATTGCTTTATATTTACCGATTACCAATAAAAATGTCAGCTATCAAGTACGCGAACAGCTATTAGCCAAAATTGCTGAATTAGGTGTGACCGAAGAAGAATACTATATTACTGGTTTGCCTGTTGCTCAGGACACTTTTGGTGTCGAAATGTTTAAGCAAATGGCTATTTCTGCGCCCTTAGCAATGCTAGTGATTTTTTTGCTACTGTGGTGGTTTTTTAAGCACTTGATTTTTGTTACCTCACCGATGATTGTCGCTATGGTCTGCGCGCTTTCAACCATGGGCGTATTAATTATTACCGGCAATACTATCCATATTATGAGCTCGATGATTCCAATCTTCATCATGCCTATAGCTATTTTGGATGCGGTGCATATTTTGTCGGATTTTTTCGACCGCTATAATACTATTCGTGATAAACGCAAAACTATCATTCACGTGATGAATGAGTTGTTTACACCGATGTTAATTACCACTTTAACAACCATTGCGGGTTTTGCTTCATTAGCCTTAACACCGATTCCACCCGTGCAAGTCTTCGGTATTTATATAGCGATTGGCGTATTTTTAGCTTGGATCTGGTCAATAACGTTTATTCCTGCTTTTATTGTGTCGATTTCTGATGACAAATTAACCAGCTTTATCACCACAGAAGATACTAAAGCCGAAGAAACTAAAACGCCGATGGCAAAGCTATTGGCTAAAACGGGGCAATTTACTTATAACCACGCCTTATTTATCTTACTATTTACCTTAACCTCAGTAGGTATCGCAGGCTACGGCATTAGCAAAATCAACGTCAACGATAACCCGATTAAATGGTTTGCACCTTCGCATATTATTCGTGTTGCTGATCGCGTTTTAAATGAGCATTTTGGCGGTACTTATATGGCCTATCTTGCTTTAGAGGTAAATCCAGATGCTGTTATTGATGCGGGTTTTAAAACACCTTTATTAACGCGCTTAGCACAAGCACAACAAGAGGCTATTAATGATGAGTACACGAATAGTAAGCAAATTTTTACCATCGTGCAAACTGCGACAATAAACCATACGGGTGATAAGACCAGCCTTGAGCTTGCTTTAAATGATGCCATTAATAAAGGTATGGATAATTCAGCTGATGATGAATTTGATACTTGGGATCAAGCCCAATTATTTATTGATAGAGAGCGTCAACTTAACGAAATTTTCAAACAGCCTGATGCCTTAACTTATTTAGCGGATTTACAAAGCTTTATAAACAGCCTAGAGGTCGTTGGGAAATCTAACAGCCTTTCTGATGTGGTTAAAACGGTACACAGAGCATTATTACTGGGTAAAGCAGAAGAGTTCAGAATCCCTGATTCCTCTAATGCTGTTGCACAAACTTTAATTACTTATCAAAACAGCCACAGACCACATGATTTATGGCATTTTGTTACCCCTGATTACCGTAAAACCAGTCTTTGGGTACAGCTAAAAAGTGGTGATAACCAGGATATGGCATTTGTTGAGAAAGAAGTGGCACAATATATTGCCAGCCATCCGATGCCTCATAATCTACAAAGCAACTGGTTTGGGTTAACGCATATCAATGTCGTTTGGCAAGACAAAATGGTAACAGGCATGCTGAAATCATTTGCCGGCAGCTTTCTAGTCGTATTATTTATGATGGTACTGTTATTTAGATCTTTTGCTTGGGGCTTATTATCAATGATCCCCTTAACCGTTACGGTGGGTTTAATCTACGGCATCATCGGTTTAATTGGTAAAGATTATGATATGCCTGTCGCGGTATTGAGTTCACTCAGTATCGGTTTGGCTGTAGACTATGCGATTCACTTTTTAAGTCGTGCTCGTGAATATACAGCGCGTTATGGCTCATGGGAAGCGGCAATTGGGCCATTATTTAGCGAGCCTGCCATGGCTATTTCACGTAATGCGATTGTCGTTGGCGTTGGCTTTTTACCATTATTAGCAGCTCCTTTAGTGCCTTATCAAACAGTCGGTGTATTTATTGCGGCCATTCTATTTATGGCGGGGGTGAGTTCATTGTTAATATTACCGGCATTGATTACGCTGATGCCAAAGCTGTTTTTTAAAAACCTAATTAAAACTGCATAACGGTCCTTTAATTAATATTTATCATTAAGATGTAGGGCGGACTTTAGTCCGCTCGGGCTGATGCACTCCCCGGTATTTGCGGACTAAAGTCCGCCCTACGATTTGTACGTTAGCTTTATTTAACATTTTTACTCATACTTTAATCTGTATCAACAGGAGATACTTATGACCTTTAAACAATTATTTTTAGGTATTAGCACAGTTCTCGCTTGTAGCGCTGTTTTTGCTGAAGCACCTAGTGTTGAAGATATTATTCATCACACCAACTACACCAGCTACTACCAAGGTCAAGATGGTAAAGCCAAGGTAAAAATGACCATTAGCGATGCACAAAATCGTACCCGTACACGCGAATTTGTAATTTTACGTAAAGACGTTCCAACGTCCGACGATGTTGCTAGCCGCGCTTATGAAGGCGAACAAAAAATGTATGTTTACTTCAGCCGCCCAGCGGACGTAAACAAAATGGTGTTTATGGTCTTAAAGAAAATCACGACAGATGATGACCGTTGGTTATATTTACCTGCTTTAGACTTAGTAAAACGTATCGCGGCTTCAGACAAACGTACAAGTTTTGTTGGTTCTGACTTTCTTTATGAGGACGTCTCTGGTCGTAGTTTAAGCGCAGATAAGCATGTTTTAATAGGTACTGATGACAATTATTATATTGTTGAAAATACACCTGTTAACGCTGATGATGTAGAATTTTCAAAATATGTCATGTATATCCACAAAACTACTTTCTTACCGATTTCAACCGAATACTACGACAAACAAGGTGAGAAATATAAAACTTATACGGCTTTAGCTGTCGATACTATTAACGGCCACCCAACGATCACCAAATCAGAAGCGAAAAACCTGAAAACAGGTGGAAATACCGTCATGGAATATAGTAAGGTTGAATATGACGTGGGTTTACCGGACGAGATTTTTAGTGAGCGTTTTTTAAGAAAAGCACCTAGAAAATATTTACGTTAGATTTAATCCCTGTCGGAGGGGCTTTTAGTCGCGGCTAAAAGCCCCTCCGACAAATATATTACTCATTTAACAGTCATATCAAAAAATAAGCTTTTCTACACAAACCATAACATCATGCGTCTACCTTCTTTATCACTTGCCATCGCTGTTATTTCAAGTCAAGGAATAGCTCAAGCAGCTCCGCCTTTACCTGTTGGGCTTGCTCCTGCAACAAACACGCCCGCACTGCCACCGGGCCTAAGCCCTTCCCCCAACTTACCTTCTGGACTTGCTGCCCCAAAGTCAAGCGCACCAGCTCTTCCGTCTGGCTTAAACACAGCGCCAGCACTACCTAGCGGCCTAATGCCGAGCGCGGCTCCAAGCTTACCATCAGGTTTGAAAAAATCTCCCGCATTACCCACTGAAATAGAACCAACTGAGATCACAGAACAACCCTCAGAATCCTTTAACCTATTTGATCAAGACGAACCCTTTATCAATGTTAGCGGGTTCCTAGATGCACGTGGTGGTATTCGCACACAAAACGATCCTTATGAAGATCAAATGTCTTTAGGGGAAATTCGCTTGCAACTTGCCCTACAAAAAGACGTTGGTCCTTTTTCGCTCAATCTAGTCACTGATTTTCTTTATGATGCCCAAGTTGATTCTTACAACATTAATTTGAATACCGGTAAAGGCTGGATTGATTTAAGAGAGGCGAACATTGCTTTTAGCCCTTTATCCTTCCTAGACATCAAAGTTGGACGACAAATACTGACATGGGGAACGGGCGACTTAATCTTTATTAATGACTTATTTCCTAAAGATTGGCAGGCTTTTTTTATAGGTCGAGATTTAGAATATTTAAAAGCCCCTTCCGACTCGCTAAAGACATCTTTTTTTACCGACTACGGCAATTTAGATTTTGTTTATACCCCTTGGTTTGATGCTGACCGAGGTATTACCGGTGAAAAACTATCTTACTACAACCCAATGACTGGCTCATTAGCTGGCCAGAACGCTATTATCGACCCAGAAAGGCCATCAGACGGTGAGTTCGCCTTACGCTTGTATAAAAATATCGGTGCCAATGAATTAGCGTTATACGGTTATCACGGCTTCTGGAAAAGCCCTATGGGCTTCATCCCTCCGACTACCGCAACTGATACTGGCCGAGCCTATTATCCAAAAATGCGTTCATTAGGAGCCAGTTTGCGTAGACCATTTTGGCAAGGGATTGCTAATATCGAAGTAGGTTATTATGATTCCTATGAAAAAGATAGTAGCAGCAATCCTTTCGTACCTAATAGTGAAGCAAGGTTTCTAATCGGCTACGAACAAGAAGTCGTGAAAAACTTCTCAATCGGCGTGCAATATTATGTCGAGTGGATGCAAGATTATAATCATTATGTATCGAGCCAAGAACAAATAGGCGCACAGGCAACACGCGATGAAGTTAGACACTTATTAACTAATCGCCTTACCTTAATGACCCACCAACAAAATGTCACTTGGTCATTATTCACCTTCTTCTCACCTTCCGATGTCGACGCTTATTTTAGGCCTGATGTCAGCTATAAAGTAAATGATTTTTGGACTGTTACAGCGGGTGGTAACTTCTTTGTTGGTAAAAATCAAAGCTCTTTCTTTGGGCAATTTGAAAAAAATAATAATGTTTATGGTTCGGTACGGTTCAGTTTTTAAAACAATTTATTTTTTTCCTCAGCTATAACCCTCACCCACTTTGAGATGTGCTGTTTTTAGTTAATACTATTTTCCTACTCGTTATTCCTACATGCTTTTAGCAGAAATTTATAGAAGGCGTTTAGGTTCCCGATAAAAACTTAGGGAATAGCGAGAGGTTTCCTAAACTACGATTTTCAATGTTAGGTTCGATTTAAGTAACTTCTCATTATCCACGGGCAACGGTCTATAAAGTATCGTCATTCCCGAGGTCTTTTTATCGGGAATCTATGCTTGGCAATAGATTCCTGCCAACAGCATGCAGGAATGATGAACTGAAAACTCTCATTATTCTTTAATAATGAGAAGTTACCGATTTAATCAAACAACAGCAAAGCAAACAGCCCTCTAATGGCGATTCGCTTTGCTCAATAACACCCTAGGAATACTCATTTACCTAAAAATACCTTTACATACAAATAAGAATTGTTATTATTAGCATATATAACAAGAAAAGAGGCACGTATGTATATCTGTATTTGTAAAGCTGTCACCGACTCACAAATTCAAACCGCCATTGATGATGGCATCAACACGCGTAAAGCTTTACATCAATGTCTTGGTATAGGCTCAGATTGCGGTAAATGCAATCGCCATGTCCGTGAACTTATTAATAAAAATAATGTGTCAAACATGGCAATACCCGTTATGATCTAATTTTATCAACACAGTTTGGATTACATTATGAAAGGCGACACCAAAGTTATTGCGTTTTTAAATCAAGCACTCGAAAATGAACTAACAGCAATTAACCAGTATTTTTTACATGCCCGAATGTATAAAAATTGGGGATTTAGCAAGCTCAATGAAAAGGAATATCACGAGTCTATTGATGAAATGAAGCATGCCGATTTATTAATTGAGCGTATTTTATTTCTTGAAGGACTGCCTAATTTACAAAATATTGGCAAAATTCTAATTGGTGAAAAGCCGCTAGAAATGCTCCGCTGTGATCTGCAACTAGAATTAATTGCTATTCCCTTGCTACGCGAAGCTATTGAATATTGTGAAAGCGTCAAAGATTTCGTTTCTCGCGATCTATTTACTCATATATTAGAAAGCGAAGAAGAACACGTAGACTGGCTAGAAACTCAACTCGAACTGATAGAAAAAGTGGGTATTGAAAATTATCTACAATCACAGATGTAATCATAGCAGACCCACAACGCTTAATCGGCTGTGGGTCCGTACAGAACCAAACTTCACTAACCTTAGTACATACAAGTGAAACATAACTTACAGAGCATATTTATCACGATAAAAACAGGGATAAAAGAGCAGTAAGGTAAGTATTTAGGTGTGGTAGATATAACTAATATGCAGAACTAAGGTACATTTAGATCTGTGAATAATATTTGTCTAAAAATAATACAAGGAAAAACTCAGCTTAATTTTTTCCTATCAATAAAACACGCAGCCATTTTCAAGGATTTCTCAACAATGGCAATGCGCTTCAAAGTTGAATCTGCCCATTAAATAGAATGCACATAACGATTAATAATTTTTTTCGCTGGCTCACCTGAAGCTAAATAGTGCTCAAATAACGCTAATACATCATTAATAGAGACATAAGCAAAGGCACCAAAACCCTTGTTCACCAAAAAAACCTCATGTAGCTCTGTAATAAATTTAATACGTTCTCGGGCTAAATCAGACATTATTATATTCCTTTGTGCTTTTAACTATAAGATTTGTATAAGGATAAGTACCTTACTAAACTAAATCTGTGAACTATTCAGGTAATTCTTCAGATCAAACTCTAAATGCTTCACATAACTCACTCATGCTTATCTTTTACTACAAAGGATTCATACAGCATAAACACTACACCAACGGTAATCGCCGAATCGGCAATATTAAAAACAGGCCAATGATAAGCCTGATAATAAACATCTAAAAAGTCGATGACATAACCATAGATAACACGATCAATTAAATTACCTACCGCACCACCGAGAATCAAACTTAAAGAAACAGCGAGCAATGTTTCGTCTTTTTTAAGGCTTTTTAAATAAATCACCAGCCCCACGCTGATCCCAGCGGCGAGAGCGGCAAAAAACCAGCGCTGCCAACCACCCGCATCACTTAAAAAACTAAATGCCGCACCATAATTACGTGCATAAGTAATGCTAAAACTAGGAAAGACTGGAATAGATTGATATAAACTCATACTGGTATCAACCCATATTTTACTGAGCTGATCGAGTATTAATACCAACCCTGATAGCCATAGCCATTTCATCATAAATATTCACTCTTAAAAAATATGGCTACGTACTTAAAACGGGACAACTGATAACTCGTAGGGCGGACGTTCAGTGTTAAATACGTAGCTAAAAATATAAACTAAAACTTAGGTAACCCGCACTAAATAAACCACCCAAAATAATAAGGATAAACCAAGTGTTACTTGCCTTTTTAATGGACGGGTTATGTATTGCGCATTACCTTACATAAAATTGTGGGAGTGACTTTAGCCATGATCAATCACGACTAAAACCACTCCCACTTAGGTAGATAGCTTATTTGATTATGCAAACTGCCTAACTTCACCATCACCTTCGATATTTCCCACGCAACGACCACATAATTCTGGATGCTCAGCATTACTGCCTACATCTTCTTTATAATGCCAACAACGCACACACTTATCATGCTCTGAAGCGACCACTTTGACTTTCAGCCCTTCTAGCTCAGTTATTGCCGCATCACTAGCCGCATCTTGCATAGGTAAAACAACAGCCTGTGAAGTAATAAGTACAAAATGTAATTCTTCCGCTATTTTATTCAAAACAGCAGTATATTCAGCATCACAATATAAAGTCACTTCTGCATTTAAAGAAGCACCTATTACACCTGATTTACGCATTTGCTCTAATTCTTTACTGACTGCTTCGCGTACCGACATCACACATTCCCAATCGGCATTAGACATAAGCGCGTCATCGTTTAAAGCAAACAAGCCTTCATACCAAGTCTCTAATAATACCGACTCACTACGCTCACCAGGCATATACTGCCAAATCTCATCAGCCGTATAACAAGTAATCGGCGCTAACCAGCGCACCAATGCTTCCATTACGTGATACATTGCTGTTTGTGCCGAACGACGAGCAAGACCATCAGCTTTAGCGGTATATTGACGGTCTTTAATAATATCTAAATAAAAACCGCCTAAATCCATCGCACAAAAATGATGCACTTTTTGGTTAATAATATGGAATTGATACTGATCATAGGCTTGCTTGACTTCTTCTTGTAGATTAAACGCACGATCCACAATCCAGCGATCTAAAGCTAGCATATCTTTTGCATCAACACTGTGTAGCTCAGGATCAAAGCCATTTAAATTTGATAGTAAAAAGCGTGAGGTATTCCTTAAGCGACGATAAACATCGGAGGTACGTTTTAAAATCTCATCAGAAACCGTCATTTCACCACGATAATCCGTACCAGAAACCCATAGACGCAATACATCAGCGCCTAATGATTTCATCACCGTTTGCGGTGCAACCACATTACCACGTGATTTAGACATTTTCTTGCCTTCAGCATCCACGGTAAAACCATGTGTCAACACTGCTTTATAAGGCGCAACGCCATTCATTGCCACTGATGACAATAACGAGGACTGAAACCAACCGCGGTGCTGATCAGAGCCTTCTAAATATAAATCCGCTGGAAAACGTAATTGCTCGCGCTGATTTAAAACAGCTTCATGCGTCACACCTGAATCAAACCAAACATCCAAGGTATCTTGCATTTTTTCGTAATGCTCAGCTTCTGCCCCTAACCACTCCACCTTATCCAAGGCAAACCAAGCTTCAATGCCTTTTTGCTCTACATGCAGAGCAATATCTTCAACCAATCTATCCGTTTCTGGATGCAATGCGCCCGTTTCTTTATGCACAAAGAAAGGAATTGGTACTCCCCAAGTACGTTGCCTAGAAATACACCAATCAGGGCGATTTTCTATCATGCCTTCAATCCGTGCTTGACCCCATTCTGGTAGCCACTGCACTTTTTTAATTTCTGCTAATGCTTTTTTACGCAGTTCAGCTTGCTCCATAGAGATAAACCACTGCGGCGTTGCGCGAAAAATAATCGGCGTTTTATGACGCCAGCAATGCGGATAGCTATGAAATAAAGCTTCATGGTGTAAAAGCTTATGTTTGCTCGCTAACACTTCAATCACATGATCATTAGCCGAGAATACATGCTCGCCAGCAAAAAATTCAGTATTAGGTAAAAAGACACCATTATCACCGACTGGATTATCTATAGGTAAACCATAACGCTGGCCAACTACATAATCGTCTTGACCATGACCAGGAGCAGTATGTACAGCACCAGTTCCCGCCTCTGCAGTGACATGATCACCTAAAATAATTGGCACTTTACGGTGATAAAAAGGGTGCATCAATAGTTGATTTTCCAATGAACTACCCAAGCAATGCGCCAAAACATGGCAATTTTCCATACCATAACGCTCAGTCGCATCAACCCATAATTGGTTAACTAAAACTAAACGTTCTTTTTGACCGTCTTTTTCACATTGGACAATCACATATTCGTATTTAGGGTTTACGCTTACGCCTTGGTTAGCAGGCAATGTCCAAGGTGTCGTTGTCCAAATAACCACCGATAAAGGACCTTCCCCTTTATTCGCTGGCATGTGTTCACAGCTAGCAAACAACTGCTCCTCATCTAATACTTCAAAACGTACATCAATCGCTGGCGAATGCTTATCTTCATACTCGACTTCCGCTTCAGCCAAAGCAGAACCACAATCAGTACACCAATGTACTGGC
Source organism: bacterium (assembly GCA_030591965.1). Lineage (GTDB taxonomy): Bacteria > Pseudomonadota > Gammaproteobacteria > Methylococcales > Methylomonadaceae > Methyloprofundus. The sequence continues at coordinate 6,942 of JAUVAA010000038.1, read as the reverse complement.
TTAGATCCTTTACTTAAATGACCTTTGGTATTAATTTTGCCTAAAGAACGAATAATATTCGCCTCAAACTTATAATCCATCGTCAGATAAGGATTGCTCCAATCGCCTAAAACACCCAGACGAATAAACTCATCTTTTTGCATTTTAACTTGTTTCGTTGCGTACTCACGGCACGCTTTACGAAACACTTCAGCCGACACTTTCCCGCCTGCTTTACCGACTTTCTTTTCGACCATTAACTCAATTGGCAAACCATGACAATCCCAACCTGGAACGTACGGCGCATCAAAACCCGCTAAGGTTTTAGATTTAAGAATAATATCTTTTAGAACTTTATTCACGGCATGACCAATATGAATCGCGCCATTTGCATACGGAGGGCCATCATGCAAAATAAATTGCGGCTTGCCAGCAAATTCTGTACGAATCTTTTGATATAAGTCAGCTTCTGTCCATTTTTTCAAACGTTCAGGTTCGCGCTGCGCCAAGTTACCTTTCATTGGAAAGGCCGTTTTCGGTAAATTTAGTGTACTTTTATAGTCGATGGTCATGTTGTATTAAATCTGCAATAAAGTCTTCGCTTGAGCAGTATCCAATTGAATCTGCCGTTTTAAATCTTCCACTGATTGGAAGCGCATTTCACTTCTTATTTTGTGTTTAAAATGTACTTCTACATACTTTCCATAAATATCTTGGTCAAAATTAAACAAATGTGTTTCCAATAACACCTTTGATCCGCCATCAACCGTTGGCCGTGTCCCTACATTTGCCACACCATTAACAGGCTGATTAGAGATGCCTGTCATGGTGACAGCAAACACACCTGCTATCGGTGTATTCTTGCGTAACATTTGTATATTAGCAGTCGGAAAACCAATTTTCCTGCCTAATTTTTCGCCATGCACTACCCTGCCACAGACAGAATAGTTGCGTCCTAACATAGACTCGGCGGTCACTAAATCTCCTTCATTTAAAGCATCGCGAATTAAAGTACTGCTGACCCGAGTTCCTTTTATTAAATAAGAAACCGTATCCGTCACATTAAATCCGTATTGTTGCCCCGCTTCTTGTAATAAAGAAAAGTTGCCGCGCCGTGCTTTGCCAAAATGAAAATCATCACCAACAACCAAATACTTTACATTTAAGCGCTCAACCAATACTTGCTCAATAAAATAATCAGGATCCATATTGGCAAATCGCTGATTAAAATTAACAATCAACAAATTATCGACAGGCAAATGCTCAAAATGTATTATTTTTTCTCTTAGACGGGTTAGTCGTGAAGGCGCATTATCTTTAAGGAAAAACTCTAAAGGTTGCGGCTCAAAAACCATAACCACAACAGGCAAACCTAATAAACGCCCTTTTTCAGCTAATTTATTAATAACAATACTATGGCCTATATGTACGCCATCAAAGTTACCAATAGTCAGCACACAGCCTTGAGCAAAGGATTGTAACTGATTAATTCCGCGAATTAGTTGCATTCAAATGTTATTAAGCAAAAATGCTATATTATCATTTATAGACACTGAGCGCAGTCGTATAAAAAAGTATATACAGCATTTAGGAATATGAGGTAAATAATATGCGAACCTTGCATTCTGTGGGAGTGGCTTTAGAGGCTGTGAAAATATTCAGTATAATCCCCCTCCTTATCAAGGAGGGGCTAGGGGAGGTTTGATCTATATTTTTATAGATCCTCCCTCAACCCCCTTCCCAAGGGGGGGTTGAGGCTAAAATCACAATACTTTCACAGCCTCTTTAGCCACGCAATGCGACTAAAGTCGCTCCCACATTGTTTTGCATAATTCCATTTTATTTAATCGCGATTCCTTAACTATAAATGTTCTCCTATACTACAAACCAGCCAACGCATCCTGTAATTCTTGCACCGTTTGTGGGCGGTTTGCGGGCGTTACTTCCATAGACCAGTCAATAATTTCTAACAAGCGCTTACTTAACTTCTTGGCATAAGCTTTTTGTGCCAGTGGAAATTCATCACTGCCAATCCGGTCAGGTGCTTGCGGTGGCACACTAAAATCCAAACAAGCACGCATGCAAACACCGACAGCATAAATATCCGAATAAGGCCCTAAAATTCCAGTAGCTGAGTATTGCTCAATAGGCGAAAAGCCTTTAGTCAAGATATACGCTTTATGCTTACTCTTATTAAGAGGATAAGCTTGTATTGCACCAAAATCTAATAACAAAGCATCATTATCAGGTCGGATCAACAAGTTAGCTGGCTTTATATCTAAGTGCAAAATATTATGTTCATGAATTAACTTTAAGCCTGTTAATAAAGAACCAAAAACATCCAACATCCATTGTTCAGTCACCTTAATTTCTTTATTTTTTAATACCTTATCTAAAGTTACACCATAATCATAGGTCATCACTAAATAAACTGTTGAATTAGCCTGAAAGAAATTAATAACCTCAACTATATTGGGATGCTTAAGTGTTGCCAGAACTTTAGCTTCTTCTATAAATAGCGCTCTCCCATGAGCGAATAATTTCTTGGATTCATCATCATTAGCGACAACTTCATTATTCCAAGTGCGGTGAGCTAATTTGCGCGGTAAATACTCTTTTATTGCGACTTGCACTTGGTCAGATCGCTGCCTAGCTAAGTACACCGAGCTAAATCCGCCATGTGCCAATTCACGCTCAATAATATAGTCATCAACAATAGTTCCCGTTTGCAAATAATTCCATTGCTTTGGGTAGGTTTTTGGATCGTAATATTCAGACATAAAACCCCTATTGATTGAAACCTAAAACTTCCTACACTTAGAGCACAGGTATCCACACAACTTTTTTACTTTAAAATACAACAAGTTGCAAATCATAATAGTAACCCCTCATTATTCACGGGCAAATACATATGAAAATATCGTCACTCCCGAAGTCCACCCCGTCAAGCGTGGGCACAAGCTTTATCGGGAATCCACGTTAAACATAGATTCCTGCTAACAGCATGCAGGAATGACGAGCTGAAAAACAGCTTGTACCCTTATAAATAATGAGAAGCTACCCATAATAGCTCCCTCTCTTGTTGGAGAGGGTTGGGGTGAGGAGAATAAAATCAAAACTTTATCTTATTATTCCCCTCAACCAACCTTCTCCCTCTGGAGAAAGCTTTTAGACTTGTATAGATACCTATGCACTTAGAGTAAGAACAGACGAATGAACTTAAACAAGCTTATGCTAACATTAAAAGTATAAAGAAAACGCAAAGCTTTACCAGCTTTTCACCAAGAAACAGCCAAACCCCGAACAATGACAGCGTTTAATTTTTATCGTTTATTTTATTCTCAACTCTAGTTCTCAAAAAGTTCTGCTATACTAAATCTAATAACAAAAAACATATTTAAGGTCATCTGATGAAATTCAATAAAACAATACTATTAGCTTTATTAGCCAGCACTTTCTTGTCTTTTTCCTCCTTAAGCATAGCAGAAGAATCTTACGGCAAAAAAATAGGTGATAAAGCGTTAAGAGGCTTCACAAACATCTCTCTTAGCTTTTTTGAAATCCCAAAAAATATGATCATAGTGACTAACGACACTAATATAATCTATGGCCTAACGGGTGGAGTAGGACTTGGAATACTGAATACACTAGGGCGTTTAAGTGTCGGAACACTAGATCTCGTTACTTTTCCTTTAGCAACTCAACCTATCGTTCAACCCATTCACCCTTGGGATAACTACTTAGAAGTTGACACCGCCTATGGCGATCTTTTCGACACTGATTTTTAATAGCTCAAAAAATCACGCATCCTAAACCCATAAGTATCTACACAAGTCTTAAAGCCTTCTCCAGCGGGAGAAGGTTGGATGAGGGAAATAGATAAAGTCTTAACTTTATTCTCCTCACCCCAATCCTCTCCAGCAGGAGAGAGACACCTTAACTTGCAACTTATGTATTTACATATTAAATAATTGTATAGACGCCTATAAAAATATCGTCATTCCCGAATGCTTTTATCGGGAATCTACGCTGAGCATAGATTCCTGCTAACAGCGCGCAGGAATAACAAGCAAAAAAATACCCCATACCTCATTGATAATGAGAAGTTACGATGCGCCTAAACCTGCCCTTTTCTCAATAAAAGGGTAGGTTTCAAAAAAACCCTTACACCTTAAGGAGTCAAAATTTAATAATATCCGCAAGCACTGCCAGTCCTTTGAGGACGACTGGCAGTGCTACATAACCTAAAGTTTTGGGTTTTATTGAATGTGTATTCCTAAGCAACACCCTCAGCCAACTCGGCTGTCTCAAGCACTGCGCCGTGCACTACGACCTTATACACGCCATTCTCTTGTCTAATCAATTCTGCCTGTGTTGGAATTTGCTGTTTTATCCCTTCAATATGAGAAATAATACCCACTGTTTTACCATGTGCTTTTAAGCTTTTTAATGTCGTAACAACGGTATAAAGTGTTTTCGCATCTAAATTACCAAATCCTTCATCAATAAATAAAGAATCAATCGCCCGCCCATTATTTGCAGTTTCAGACAAACCTAAAGCCATAGCTAAGCTGACTACAAAAGCCTCTCCACCCGACAAAGAGCTCACTGCGCGCCTTATATTTTGCTGTTGAGTATCAACAATTTCTAATGCTAAACCGGCCTCACTAGTCATACTAGCCACTTGATATCGCCCACCAATCTTATCCAGAAAACTATTTGCAGAGCTTAACAATTTACCTGCTACTCCAGCCTGCACACGTCGCCTGAAAATATTTTCTGGTTCAGCATCCATCGCCGTTTGCTCTTCTTGTGCTTGTTTTAATGCTATTTCCTGCTGTTCAATAGCTTTCAATAATTGCGCATTATTTTGCTTTAATTGCTGCTGCTCACCTAACTGCCTTTCCAAAGTCGCAATTTCTTGGGCAACGATCTCCATTTTTACCGTCTTATCCCTTAATTGTATAACAGCGCCCTCCAGAGTTTCTGTTACTGGAATATGCGCTCGCTCTGCACTTTTCTGTTTATCAAGAGCCTCAAGGTCCGCAGGATATTTAACTAAGCTTTGCTGTAAACGATCAAATGAAGATTGTATTTCACCCTGGCGCTCAGATAAATCAAGCAACGTTTGAACTTGCTCTAAAGACTCATAAGGAGAACCCTGCAACTGCAATGTTAACGCATCACTTTGCTTATTTAACTCAGCCAACAACAAGCTATTGGCACTCTTTAACTTCGCTAACTCAGCCTGCTGGTCTTGCACAGAAAAATATAACTGCGACAACTGCTGCTCGTTCATCTGCGTTTCCAACGCCTGCAACTTCTTATCGTACTCCTGAACATTTTGCTGGCATACGTTGACTTTATCAGTCATCTGCTTTATTTCTGCGCTCATAGAATTCTGGCGCATACTATAACCTTGATAATCTTGCCTACGTTTACTTAGCACATCATACAAAGCGTTTTCTCTACCTAAGTTAGGTAATTTTTCATCTACTTCCTGTAACTGCGAGCTAACCAACTTCATCAGCGCACTTTCCTCTTGCATATTTTCTGCTAACTCAGTTTCCAACACGACCATATCATGTGGACGCCCTTGGCCACTTTCATCAAGTGCTTCTTGCTTAGATTTTAGCTTAGCAAGCCCAGCTTCCTTTTTAATTGAAAAAACTTCCTGCTTAGCAATCCCCTTCTTTTTCGACTGAAAACGCTTTATTAACGCACTAATTTCTTTTAACTCTTTCTTTTCTACTTTTATGCGCAGACGCATAACTCGAAAACTACCAATCTCTAACTCATCACTCACCGCATTAAGACGCGTACACAAAGTCAGCCATTCTGCTTGAACTCTATTAATTCGCTCAACATGCTCAGTATTGCCATCCACTACTCTATTATATGCAGTTAGTTGTTGGTTGATTTTTTTCTCTTCTGCTTGCAAGGACCGGAGTAATCTAGCTTGCTCCGCCAAAGCACCTTTAGAATCATTAACAACAGGCAACTCTCTTACATAAGGATGCTCTTCAGAGCCACATAAAGGACAAGGAACATTATCCTCCAGCTTCACTCTATCATCAGCCAAACGCCGAGCTAGCTCCTCTCGGTAAACCGCTTTATCTAAGATTCGATGAATAATTTGCGCCGATTCAATTTGATCACTTTTATCCCTTAACTGATCATCCAATTGCGCCTTATCTAAACCTAAAAAGCGCTTAGAAATTCCTTTTTTAACAAAGCGCTTATGCACCTTAGCCAGATTTAATAACTCACCAAAATCCGCTACCCGCTGTTTTTGCTCTCCTCGTAACGCCAACATTTCATCAAGACTATGGCCGTCAGCAATGAATTCCAACTCTTCATTCAATAGCTCTAAAGCTTTTTTAGAATCTTCTATTTCTTTTTCCAGCGCGCGCATGCCCGCTTGATTCTTAGTCGATGCAGCTGAAGCATTTTTATGTGTCTTATTAAAGCTCTTCATCGCCTTTTGCATATCCTGACTGCGCTGACGTAAAGTTCTTAAGCGCCCCAATTCAGGCATATTTTCCACAAGAAAATGATCTTTTTCATGCTCAGCAAGCCACGCATCAACCGTTGCTAAAGTTTGCTGCTTTTCTGGTAGCTGTGATTCTAAAACACTCTTGAGCGATGCTTCAGAATGTTTATCCGTTGCCGTTTGCGTTAATTGACCTTGTAGCGCATCCAACGCTTGCTGTTGAGCTTGTGCATCTTGACGGGGCAAGCTAGCAAAATAACTTTCATCTACATCAGTCTGTGACAACTGCTCTTGAGTTTTCTGCAGCGTTGATTGTTTTGCCGCACTTTCCTTGTCTAATTGCTTAATAGCCGCTTTCTTTTCAGCTACCTTATGTAATCCGCCCCCAAATGCCAAAACATCCTGAGATTTAGCAATAGTCGCTAAATCTGCCTTAGCCGAAACCAACTGCTGTTGCTCATTTGTATGAG
>JAUVAA010000026.1 GCA_030591965.1 bacterium | reverse complement strand
GCTTTAGCTATTGCCGTGTTATCTTGCCTATCATTCATAAAAATATGCGCCGATGACTAATGCTCTTTTCTTGTCATTCTCGCTTCAAAAAAAGCTAAAGCTTTTTTACTCCAACATATCGACTGGAGCGCAATAGCTTTAGCTATTGCCGTGCTATCTTGCCTATCATTCATAAAAATATGCGCCGATGACTAATGCTCTTCTCTTGTCATTCTCGCTTCAAAAAAAGCTAAAGCTTTTTTACTCCAACATATCGACTGGAGCGCGATAGATTTAGCTATTGCTTGTATTAATCATCTAAGTCATTACCATATCAATGGCTTGCATAATTCGATGGGTTTCGGATAGGGCAACGATTATTTTTTGATAATGCAGGATGTCGTCAAAATCCAGAGTGCGGCCGTGGCGATCTTTGAGCCATTTTTGCGCGGGCTGATAACCACCGATATAAAATTCCCAGGCGATAACCGGCACCTGCGCAAAATATTGCTGGTCATTAATCCATACCTGGCCTTGCGTGTTGTCTTTGGGGTTCAACACAAAATCGGTTTTATTGATTTTACGGGTAATGAGGTTATCGCCGACTTGTGGATAGTTTGTGATGTACTTCTCGACAATCGGGCTTTCTAATAAATGAATCTGGCGCAATTCTCCGCCCAGTTTAACCAATTGCCAAAAAGTGTTTTTATCGGGATACGGTACGCGCGGGAAGTCGATTTTTAGAAATTCCTGATACGTTTCGCGATAGCTGGGCGAATGCAGCACGGCGTAGATATAATCGAGCAGGTCAATCGGGGCAAAGGTGTTTTCGGTGTTTTGTTTTTCGTCAGTAAAGCTTAAATCAAGTTGCGTGGCGATTTGTTGGATGATTTCGGGGGTTAGGTTGGGAGTGCGCTGCTGGGTTGATTCGGTAGTTTGCTGTGTCGTTGATTCTGGATATAAATATAAAGGGAAAGCATACCCTGTTTCTTTTGTTTGCAAAGAAACACTACACATATCGGAAATTAATTTAGTAATAAATGCATGCTGAAAATTAAAAGTAGACTGTTGCCTACATGACATCAAACCAATATTATCCCCATTAAGAAAATGCTGCATAACATTTTCACGACCAAAATCTATTAAATTTGCATCATAATAAATACTTCTGTTATCAAACGGTCGATATAGAACATTTGTAATGGCTGCTGTGGTAAATTTCTTCGCTTGTCGTGCATATGCTAAGTTCCAATCTCGGTTATCTTTAAGACAGAATTTAGTTTTTACCTCGGTATCTGAATAACTTGGATTGTAAAAATATTGTATCCGGTTAGCCAAATCACTCGCATCCATATCGATTACAAAACCATCGCGATGTGTTTTGATACCGCTTGCATTCACCGAAAATAATTCATTAATCGAAATCCCCTGTTGATAATCCTCCTGCAGTGCAAAATCCTTAGGCACAAAAAAGTACTCTGGCGCTCGGCTATCCAATTTATTCCAACCTAAAGAAGCGAGTGATCCTTCCTGTAAACGCTGATATTTCTCCTGCCGTTTACCGTAAAAATCCAAATGATAAAGCTCGGCTAAATCGCGCTTATCGGTGGTTTTAATAAACAGATTAATCGACACACCCTGCATAATATCAAAGACATTTTCGTCTTTACTGCCATCGGGGGCGCTTTCGTTCTTTTTGCTATTGCCGTGTAAGTCCAGAATATAAATTTTATCGAAACTCTCCAATAAGGATTTACGCATTTGCCGATGAATAATGCCGTCGATAAAACTGTTATTACTGATATAGGCGAGTATGCCTTCCCCATTTTTATCAATCATGTGCTGACCGTAACGGATAAATTTGATGTAGTCATCCGATAGCGGCTGGATATTGCGCTCGTTTAAATCCTTTTTATAATCTTTCAGCAAGTCCTGAATCCACTCGCCTTTATTGCTACTACTGACGGCATACGGTGGATTGCCCATAACGACCATGACCGGCGCATCGCGTTTTATCCGGTTGGCCGCACTGGCTTCATTAGAGAGCCAGGTGGCAAACAATGTGCCGGTGTCGGGGTGTTCTTCTTCTAAGGTATTGGTTAAATAAATATTAAGTCGTTGCGGGGTTTGGCCTTGATAACCCGTTTCAGTTAGCAATAAATCCAGCTTTAAATGTGCCATCGCATAGGAGGCCATGAGCAATTCAAAACCGTGCAGACGGGGAATTAAATGTTGCTCTACATAGCCCGGCCAGATGCCTTGCTGACCCGCAAAATTTTTATAGATGTGTTTAATGACTGCGGCTAAAAATGTGCCTGTGCCGGTTGCGGGATCTAATATTTGTACTTTATGTACGTCTTTATCTATTTTTTCTAGGCGTGTGGCTTTATTTTTGCCCTGCCCTTTAATCACCGCTCGTTCTACTTGTATCGTGGTTTGACTGGTATCGGCTAAACCTTTAGGCAGATTGAATTCGGTTTTTAACAGATCATCAGCCGCGCGCACGATAAAATTCACCACTGGCTCGGGTGTGTACCAAACACCACGGCTTTTGCGCAGCTTAGGATCGTACTCAGCAAGAAAGGTTTCGTAAAAGTGAATAATCGGGTCGTTTTGCTTGGTTTCTTTGCCAAAATTATTCAAAATCGCAGCAACATCGGTCGCGCGAAAAATTTCCGCTAAGGAATCGACAATCCAGACTATCCGATCATCCAAATCGTAACCGGCAATATATTGAAACAGATTGCGCAAAAATGGATTACTTTTGGGAATCAGTTCCGCCGCTTCCTGCCGCGAAAACGTGGGCAATGTGGGATCGTGTAAACGCGCAGCGAACATGCCGTAAGCGATGGTTTGCGCATAAACATCGGCAAATTCTTTGGCGCTAATATCGTGAATAAGAATCGCTTTAAACGCTTCCATTTGCTGTTGCAAAGTGCTGTCGTGCTGGTGTTGCTCATCGCTATTTAATGCTGCTTCGATAATCGCCGCAAGTAGCTTAGCTTTACCGGCCATCATGCCTGCGAGTTTGCTGGGCGATTTTAAGGTTTGTCCAACATAAGTGGCAAAGTCTTGGATTAAGTCGATAAAATTCTGGAAATTTTCTGTGTTGGCGCAGATGCCTTCAGTCGTTATATTGGCTAGACTGATATGCGCAACTTTTTCGCCTTCTTTATAAAATTCAAACTGTAAATAATCGGTAATAATCAGATTAGTCAGGGATTTTTTATAGCGCGTAAATTGCTCTTTGTATTCTTTGCTATTGAGTGGTTTACCTATATCTTTGGCTTCGATATAGCCAACGGGAATATGTCCTTTGGTCAAGATATAATCAGGCGCGCCACATTCAATATGCGCGGGTTCATTAGTGACCAGTATCGCAGGTAGAAGTGTTTGCAGCAGATTTTGTAAATCGCCTCGATAGCTGTGTTCTCTGGATATGCCGGTTTTATAGCGTTGATTTAGCTTATCGATATAGCTTTGTATTTCTTGCATAGCCTTCCTGACTAATATTAAGGAGTAAAATAGCTTTAGCTATTTTTGTGACGCAATAGCTAAAGCTATTGCATTCCAATGCCAACATGCCTAGGGCAAGTAACTAAATGATCATTAACCATGCCGACGGCTTGCATATAGGCGTAACAAATCGTTGATCCGACGAATTTAAATCCATGCTTTTTCAAGCTACGGCTCATCAAATCGGATTCAGCTGTTATTGCGGGGACTTGATCCATACTTTGCCAGGCATTGTTGAGGGTTTGGCCGTTGACAAAAGACCAGATATAACGGTCAAAACTACCGTATTCTTGTTGAATTTTAATAAACGCTTGTGCGTTAGTTACGGCAGATTTGATTTTTAATTTGTTTCTGATGATTTCAGAATTGGTGATTAATTCTTGTTGTTTCTGTTCGTTGTACTGAGCTATTTTTTGCACATCAAATTGATCAAATGCTTGCTGAAACCCTGCGCGTTTATTTAACACGGTCGCCCAACTAAGCCCAGCTTGAGCGCCTTCTAAAATCAGGAATTCAAATAATAACCGATCATCATGGACGGGCACGCCCCACTCAGTATCGTGATAATGCTCTTCGGCAGGGCTAGATAAAGCCCAAGGGCATTTATTCATTTTTTCAACAAATCGCCTAAACCCGCAAAAGGATTATGTGATCCCCCAGAATTATTTTGGCTATCTGTTTTCAAGCTGCCATGCTGCATTTCTTCGTATTTGGAATGTTCATTATCATGACAATAAAGGCATAGTAACTCCCAATTGCTACCATCAGCGGGGTTGTCATCATGGTTATGATTTCTGTGATGTACCGTGAGCTCTTGTAAATTTTTATTGGTAAATTCACGCGTACAACGCCCGCATACCCAAGGGTACATTTTTAAGGCTTGACCACGATAGGTTTTTTCACGGTCGGTTTGATGTTTACGAGCATCAGCAACAAGACGTTCTGCCGCACTCATATTTTGATTATTACTTGCCATAAGGTTTTCTAGTGTGAAAGTATAATTGTAGGGCGTGGCTTTAGTCCGCTAATATTCAACAGCGATATAAAGGCGGACTGAAGTCCGCCCTACGTCGTTCTACAGTTCATTTACATTAAGATGCAGACAAATCAATCTCATTACTCGTTTCAGTCAAGGTAACGCTTTGCTCTACTTGCACTAAAACTTTCTGTATACCCTTTCGTGCTTTGGCATTGATAACTAATGGCGATTTTATTGAGCCTTTAATGGTTGGTTTTTCTTCCTCGCCATCATTTTTATGCAAGATAATCATAATAATAAGATCATCATGATTATCTTCTAAATCTAGCGTTGCTTCCTCTTCATCCGTTAAAGTAAAGCTATAGTTAATATTAAAATGCGTTGGATGAGCGACTGAAAACAAAACCTCATCGTTATCTAAAGATTGTAACCAAAAAACTATATCGCTACCTTCTTGGTGAAAAAACTTAAAGCGCGTGTCGCTTTCAAAGCCCGGTATTCCGTGTGGGAAAGTAATAATAGTATCTGGGTCAACGGCTTGCTCACCCAATAGTTTTGATTTGATTTCCATGATCGTCCACTACCTTTATTTATTTATGAATAATGTAACTTATCATTATAGAATAGATATTGAAAAATTTTTTAAAAATGGACATTATAAAAAAATATCATGTATAGACTCTTACTTCCCCTCTGCTTTTTACTTCTTAATTCATTGGCCCAAGCTAATGAAACTCGAACACTGCGTATGGTCAGCAACCAATGGCCACCTTATGTCGATAGCAGTTTAGCGAAACAAGGTTTAGCGATAGAAATCGTCACTAAAGCCTTGCAAAAAAAAGGTTATCAATCGACTTTAACTATTGATAGTTGGCCACGCGCCCTAGAAGGTGTTGAGATCGGGGTATTTGATGCTACTTGCGCTATTTGGAAAACACCAGAACGCGAACAAGATTTATTATTTAGCGAACCCTACCTGAAAAATAAAATCAGTTTTCTGAAAAAGAAAAACCTCAATATTAATTATCGCCAGCTATCTGACCTGAAAGGTTTTATTATCGGTGTACTACGTGGCTATGCGTATAATGACGAATTCACTCAGTCGCGTGGGCTTATGAAAGTTCCAGAGAGTTATGTTATTCAGAATTTGCAAAAGCTAAATCAGGGGGCGATAGAGCTTACATTGGGTGATGAATTGGTTATAAATCATGCATTAAAGCAATACTTGCCTAAACAAATGCATACGTTTGAGTTTCTTTCTCCAGCTTTAGCCTATAAATATCTTTACTTCGCTGTTAGCAAGTCCAATAAAAACGCACAAGCTATTATTGATGACTTTAATGCTGCGCTTAAAGAAATGCAGCAAGATGGCAGTTACGATCAAATTATCAGTCACTATCAGCACTAATTATGCAGATACATTTAATCACTATCGGGCAAAAAATGCCAGGCTGGGTCAAGCAAGGTTACGATGAATATGCCAAACGTATGCCGCGTGAATGCGAGCTAGTGCTCAAAGAGATTCCCGCAGGTAAACGCGGTAAAAACAGTGATGTTAAACGTATTGTACGCGATGAAGGCGAGAGAATGCTGGCGGCATTACCTAAAGGTGGCCTTATCGTCACTTTAGATATACCCGGAAAACCTTGGACTACGCCGAACCTATCTGAAGCTATGCGCGGCTGGTTGGATAGCGGGCAGGACATTGCTTTATTAATCGGCGGGCCTGAAGGCTTAGCAGATAGCGTTAAGCAAGCGGCTAATCAATCGTGGAGTTTATCTAAACTGACCTTGCCTCACCCTTTGGTACGCATTGTCGTGGCCGAACAAATTTATCGTGCTTGGAGCATTATCAACAACCACCCTTATCATCGCTAATGACACCTACTCTTATTTTAGCCTCTGCCTCACCGCGTCGTAGCGAACTGCTCAAACAACTGGATCTAGCCCACTCGATACAAATTGCTAATATTGATGAAACGCCATTAGCCAATGAAAAACCAGCCGACTATGTACTACGTGTTGCCCATGAAAAATCTCTGGCAGTGTATCAGCAATGCATTAAAGGCAGCGTTGTTTTAGCTGCCGATACTTCTGTTGTTTTAGGCGATACCATTATGGGCAAACCCGACAATCTAGCTCATGCGCTGAGCATGTTAAGCAGTTTATCTGGAACGACGCACCAAGTGTATAGTGCCGTATCGTTACGCGGACGTACTGTTCAGCACGTATTAAGTGTTTCTGATGTCACTTTTCGCACGCTTTCTGAGCAAGAAATTATTGACTACTGGCATACCGGCGAACCTGCAGATAAGGCAGGTGCTTATGCGGTGCAAGGCTTAGCCAGTATTTTTATCCAATCTATTCAAGGCAGTTTTTCTGGGATTATGGGCTTGCCGCTCTTTGAAACTGCACAAATTTTATCCAATGAAGGAATAAAGGTTTTCAATGAGTGAAGAAATACTAATTAATGTCACCCCCTCTGAAACACGCGTTGCTATCGTTGAAAATGGCGTGCTGCAAGAAATTATTATTGAACGATCTCAGCAACTGGGTTTAGTTGGCAATATCTATAAAGGCGTTGTTTGTCGTGTATTACCCGGCATGCAAGCTGCTTTTGTTGAAATTGGCTTGGGGCGCGCCGCTTTTCTACACCTTTCCGACTTATCTAGCCAAGAACTAGAACAAAAAGGCTCGGAAAATATCGAGCATTACCTAATAGAAAATCAACAAATTATCGTGCAAATTGCTAAAGATCCCATTGGCAGTAAAGGCGCGCGTTTAACCACAGAAATCTCCATCCCTTCGCGTTATCAGGTTTATATGCCCTACTCTTTAAAAGGCGGCGTATCTCAACGTATCGAATGCGATGAAGAACGACTACGCTTGCGTGCTTTTCAAGAGGCCTTTCAAGAAGAACATAAATCCGGTGCATTTATTGCCCGTACAGCCGCCGAGTGTATTGATGAGGCTGTTTTAGAATCTGATATGTTGTTTCTCTTGCAATTATGGGGCTCTGTTCAAGAAAAAATAGCATCTGCTAGCCCGCGCTCGCTTATTCATTATGACTTACCGCTTAGCATCCGCACGTTACGCGATTTATACACCGATACCATTGAAAAAGTAAAAGTCGATTCACGCAAAACGCATCAACGCCTAATCGAGTTTGCCACAGAATTTGTGCCTGATATTGTCCCTATTATTGAGCATTACACGCGCGAGCGGCCTTTGTTTGATATGTATAATATCGAAGAGGAAATCGAAAAAGCACTGGATCGTAAAGTCAACTTAAAATCAGGTGGTCATCTGGTTTTTGATCAAACTGAAGCCATGACTACGGTCGATGTTAATACCGGCGGTTATGTGGGTGGCAAAAACTTAGAAGAAACTATTTTTAAAACTAACTTAGAAGCAGCTCAAGCGATTTCTCGCCAATTAAGATTACGTAATTTAGGCGGCATTATCATTATCGATTTTATTGATATGCAAAGCGAAGAGCATAAAATCTTAGTATTAAATGCCCTAGAAAAAACTTTAGAAAAATGCCATGCGAAAACTAAAATCACCGAAGTCTCTGCTTTAGGTTTAGTTGAAATGACGCGCAAACGAACACGTGAAAGTTTGGCGCATATTTTATGTGAGCCTTGCCCTACTTGTCATGGTAAAGGCGAACTTAAAACAGCGGAAACTATTTGCTTGGAAATCTTTCGCGAAATTATCCGCGAAGTTAGGCAATATAATGTTAAACAAATTCTCGTTTTGGCATCGAACCCAGTCGTTGAAAAACTACTGGATGAAGAAGCTGATGTATTAGCTGAACTAGAAGCCTTTTTAAATATCCGCATCAAATTTAGGTCTGAAACTGAATACACACAAGAACAATATGATGTTGTCTTAATATAGGAATATGACTTCCCCACAATGATTAAACGCATTACAACGCATTCGATTCGCATTCTTTTTTGGAGCTTACTACTATTTTCCATTAGTATCACTGGCTTGCGCTTTGCTTTGTCTGAACTAAGTTATTTCAAAGCAGAGCTAGAGCAGCAACTAAGTGAGCAACTTGGCGCGCCAGTCACAATCGGAAAAATACGTGGTGTATTAAACGGCCTAAAACCAGAACTTGCTTTGCAGCAGATCCAAATACATTCGAAAAAAAACGGTACTACTGATCTGCACTTACAAGAAATTCATTTGGGTCTCGATTTAGTGACTGCAATTCAGGAGACACTACTCGAAGCCGTACAAGTCTCATTAATTGGCGCTAAATTATCTGTAAAACGATTAAAAACAGGCGGTATTGCCATACAAGGCTTACCCCGTAAAGATGATGATGAGCAACCTACTTGGATAATGCAAGGCAAGCGATACAAACTTATCGACAGTGAAATCAATTGGCAAGATGAAAAACGTAATACTTTGCCGATAGAACTTAAGCATGTCAACATCTCTATATACAATCATGATGAGCAGCACAAAATCTTTATTACCATGGATTTACCTGAGGCATTAGGTAAATCACTCAAGCTATCGATGACTTTTAGCGGTGATATTTTTACTCCAGAAAGCATAGAGGCAAAACTTTTTGCTCAAGGAAAAAATATCAAACTGGATAAAATTATTACCGGTGATTTACCCTTCGACCTGTCTATTGTTCAAGGTCGTGGTGATTTTTCTCTTTGGAGCTCGTGGCATGCTGCACAAATGACAAAGATGAGTGGTTCGCTACATTTAACGAACACCTCGATTAAAAGTGCCGCCGCATCCCCCTTTCCTATCGATCAGTTTGATCTACAATTTAATTTACAAAAAAAACGAGAACAATGGCTGTTAGCGATAGAAAACAGCGCATTAAGCTCACAAAATATTAATTTAGGCATTTCCCAGTTTGCCATCGCCTTGCAACATAATGCAGAGGGTGAATTAACTCAGCTCGCTCTCAATTGTCCGAGATTAAATTTAAGTCGTTTAAATAAAATCATTAGCCTCAATAAAGTACTTCCGACTGATTTACAAAAAACCTTGGAAACGCTCAATTTTGAAGGCGAAGTAAAAGATTTATTATTGTTAGCTAATTTAGCTGAGCAAACTTTTTCGGTGAATGGTCAACTCAATCACATCAACTTCGACCTTATGGATCAAATTCCAGGTATAAAAGGTTTATCTTTATATATCAGCGGTAACGAACAACAAGGTGAAATTCAATTAAGCTCACAAAACTTCACTCTCAACGCGCCAACTTTATTTAGAACCCCTATAGACTTCAATCATGCTTTAGGTGAATTGCATTGGCAACAACTTGCAGAAAAATGGCTTATTAATAGCCCAATGCTAGAACTAAAAACGCCTCATTTAGCCATTATCCATAAGTTACAACTTACACTCCCCAAAAATGAGCAAGCCCCGTTTATGAGTTTGCAAAGCGCTTTTGATATCTATGATGCCACTAAAACAACCGATTACTTACCCGCGGGCATACTAGAAAAAGACCTTGTTAACTGGTTGGATAATGCATTTTTAGCAGGGCATGTTGAGCAAGGTGGTATTTTATTCCGCGGATCATTACCTGATTATCCATTTATTCATCATCAAGGTGCTTTTGAAGTTTTATATGATGCACAAGATGTCGCTTTAAACTATGCTCCCAGCTGGCCCAAGATCACCGGCCTAGCTGGACAAGTTCATTTCTTTGCTGAAAGCTTAGAGGTTAATGTTATCCGCGGCCAAGCCAATGGAGCCAGCATTAAACAAGCTAAAGTCACTATAGATTCATTTACCTACAGCGACTACCTCAATATACAAGGCGCTGTAACCGGAAACTTTGCTCAAGGCGTAAATTTCTTAAAACAATCTCCCTTTAAAAAGGAAACCACAACCGTTAGCGAACTGCTTCAGGTGCAAGGCTTATTAGACCTTGATTTAGACTTAAAAATCCCCTTAAAAAAAGTACCTACTAAAATCAATTTAGCGCTAAAAACAAAAAAAGCGTGGGGCAATATCATTCCTGCGAAACTGGAATTATCTGATATTAATGCAGAATTCCAAATTAATGAAAATAGTATTATTAGCAAAACACTAACAGCAAGAATGCTCGGATTCCCTATTAGTGCAAAAGTGAATAGTGACGCGAAAGGCACTCATGCCATGATTTTAGGGCTGACCGACATTCCTAATTTAAGCCAACAATTCCCCAATCAGTTATGGGAGAACTTTTCTGGCGCGAGCCATTACCAAGTTGACTTAGATATTCCGAATAATACTAGTCGTAGTTGCAAAATACAGCTTAACTCCGAACTAAAGGGGATTAATATTGACCTTCCTCTGCTTTCCAAACCTGATAACCAGGCACATCCTTTTACGCTAAAACTAGAAGTCGATAAATCAGGTATCACTTCATTTAATGCCAATTATGAAAATCTTTTATCGCCCAATAATAGAGTTGCCATTAACCTAAAAAAAATTGCGCCCCATTGGCAAGGCTTAGTGCAATCCCCTATTGCCAGCGGCAGTGTTTTTATCCCTATTGAGTTTACTAAGCAAGCTAAAATGAGTTTGCTATTAAACAAGTTAGATTTGTCTGCATTACAACAAATAAACGTAAAGGAAAGCAACGCCCCTTTTTCGATACAAGACTTTCCCGCGCTTAATCTACAAAGCCAATCACTGTACTGGCAAGGTACAAACTTAGGTAAATTAGAGTTAATTACACAACCAGCACTTGATGGCTTATTGATTAAAAAGCTAGATATTAACTCGCCTAAAGACCAATTAAGCCTAACAGGAAACTGGCAGCAACAAGATTCCATTAATAAAACAGCAATAAAAGGCACTTTGCTCAGCGACAATTTCGGACAATTATTACGCCAAAATCATTTCTCTGAAAACCTTGTTAAGACCACGGCAGATATTCAATTTGCACTAAACTGGGCAGATGCGCCTTACGCATTCTCCAACACCAATCTATCCGGTGACCTTAACCTACACCTGACTAATGGGCGAATTTTAGGGGTTAACCCAGGTCTCGGGCGCGTTCTAGGAGCCTTAGATATTTGGAAGCTTGGTAAACGATTGCGTCTTGATTTTTCTGATGTCACGGAAGATGGCTTAAGCTTTTCTGAGGTCGATGCGGATATCACCTTGAACAAAGGCTTACTCAGTAGCAAAAATTTTTACATTAACGCGATGCCTGCCAAAATAGACCTTTCAGGTACGACTCACCTCGATACTAAGCAAATTAATTTAAGCGCAACAGTCCTGCCTAAATTCCCTATTGCTGGTACAATTATCGGCGATGTTGCTAACAGCGTAACAAAAACATTTACCGGTGATGAACACGCAGGCGGCTTATTATTAAGCTTACTCTATAAGATTACAGGAACGTGGGAGAATTTTTCCATTGACCGTGAATTTGATCGAGTCACGCCTGACCGCCTAAAAACACCGTAAACATAAAACACACCTTGTTTTCCGAGAAATAGTTATATGAGTATATGTGCCGCCATTCAAATGGCATCCAGCCCTAATATCAATTCCAATTTATTAGAAGCAGAACGCTTAATTACAGAAGCCGTTGCAGCAGGCGCTAAATTAGTTGCCCTGCCAGAAAATTTTGCCCTAATGGGGCTAGATGAGTTCGATAAAATAAAACAAAAAGAACAAGACGGCTCAGGCCCTATCCAAGACTTTTTAGCACGTACCGCGAAAAAACATGCGGTTTGGATTGTTGCTGGTACCATGCCTATCGCAGACCCCGCCAATGAAAATAAAGTCATGGCGGCATGCTTGATCTACAACGACCTTGGCGAACGCGTCGCGCGATATGACAAAATCCATTTGTTTGATGTCCAGGTACCTGAAACGAACGAAGTTTACCGTGAGTCAGATGGCATTAGCAAAGGTCATGAACCATTAGTTATCGATACACCTTTTGGTAAAATCGGCATCGCGGTGTGCTATGACCTACGTTTTCCTGAACTATTTAGGCTCATGCAAGAACAAGGCATGGAAGTGTTAATCATCCCATCCGCCTTCACCGAAAAAACTGGCGCAGCACACTGGGAATTATTACTACGTGCGCGTGCCGTAGAAAATCTCTGTTACGTGATTGCCCCTAATCAAGGTGGTTTTCATGTTAATGGCCGGCAAACCTATGGCCATAGTATGATTGTTGACCCTTGGGGAACTGTCTTAGACTGCTTTAAAACTAACGCTGGCTTTGCCTCAGCTGATTTAGATCTCGCTCGATTACATAAAACGCGCGCTTCTTTCCCTGTTCTTCAACATCGCCAAATTGCGTGTAAATAAAGAAATATAATGGACAACACAGTTTTACAATTAGCAAAACAAGCGATCTTAGTCCCTACTGGACTCCAAGAAAATGACATTCATCGAGTGATGGATCAATTAATCTCGGGGGCAGTCGATGATGGAGATATTTATATTCAATCCAGCCACTATGAATCTTGGGTACTGGAAGATGGCATCGTTAAAGAAGCGAATCACAATATCGAACAAGGTGCTGGCGTACGCGCCTTATCTGGTGAAAAAACAGGTCTAGCCTATAGCGATAAAATTGAATTAGCCGAATTATTAACGGCTGCAAAAAATGTTCGTGCTATTGCTCGCCAAGGACAAAATGCTAAAGTTGCCATGACACCAAAAACAGGTGTTTTTAAGCAATTGTACGCGCCACTCAATCCGCTACGCTCTTTAAGCGATCAAGAAAAGGTTGATTTTTTACGCAAGATTGATATAGAAACACGCAAAATCGATACGCGTATAGAGCAAGTTATTATTAGCCTAGTCGGCGTACAAGAACATGTCTTAATTGCTAACCAAGGCGGCTCTTTACTCGGTGACGTACGCCCTCTAGTGCGTATGAATGTCAGCGTTATTGTTGAAGACAAAGGCCAGCGTGAACAAGGCAGTATGGGTGGTGGCGCACGTTCTGATTATAATTACTTCTTTGAGCAAGATAGAGCACTTGGTTATGCTCAAGAAGCCGTCAGGCAAGCCCTAGTTAATTTGGAAGCGATTCCCGCCCCAGCAGGCAGTATGCCCGTTGTTTTAGGCTCGGGGTGGCCGGGTATTTTATTACATGAAGCGATTGGTCATGGTTTGGAAGGCGATTTCAATCGTAAAGGCACGTCTGCTTTCAGCGGTCGTATTGGCGAACGCGTTGCATCGCCTCTCTGTACCGTGGTGGATGACGGCACACTAGACAATCGCCGCGGCTCTTTATCCATTGATGATGAAGGCACACCGACTCAGTGCACAACATTGATTGAAAACGGCATACTCAAAGGCTACATGCAAGATAGGCTCAATGCGCGCCTTATGGGCACACAATCGACCGGCAATGGTCGCCGCGAATCTTACGCACATACACCGATGCCACGTATGACTAACACTTATATGTTACCGGGTGAAAGTGATCCTGAAGAAATCTTGCGCTCAGTCAAAAATGGTTTATATGCCAAGAATTTTGGTGGCGGGCAAGTTGATATTACCTCGGGGAAATTTGTTTTCTCTGCCAGTGAGGCTTACCTCATTGAAAATGGCAAAATCACTAGACCTGTCAAAGGCGCAACCTTAATTGGCAACGGCCCTGATGTACTAACCCGCGTTAGTATGGTCGGTAATGATTTAGAGCTGGATAGCGGTGTCGGTACTTGCGGCAAAGAAGGACAAAGTGTCCCTGTCGGTGTCGGACAACCTACCTTAAAGATCGACTCATTAACCGTCGGTGGAACTAACGTATAGCGCTTTTTAATATTTATAAATTATGCAAACTCAAGAAGAAATTAAGCGCTTAGAAGCGATCATTGCAGACTTATTGCTTGAAGCAAAAACCCAAGGCGCCAGCCAAGCAGATGCAGGCTTAAGCGTAGATAACGGTTTATCAGTCAATGTTCGCCTCGGCGAAGTAGAAACGATTGAACACCATTGCTCTCAAGGCTTAGGTGTCACGGTTTATTTTGGCCAACAAAAAGGCTCAGCAAGCAGCACTGACTTGTCGCCTAAGTCGATTAAAGAAACAGTCTCAGCGGCATGTAGTATTGCGCGTTATTCCAGTGCAGATAGCTTTGCCGGCTTGCCTAACCCTGAGCGTCTAGCAACAGAGTTTAAAGACTTAGACCTACATCATCCGTGGGAATTAAATGTCGATGATGCTATCAACCTCGCGACTCGCTGTGAAGATAGCGCACGTAATTATCATGCAAACATTAGTAATTCAGAAGGTGCTTCGGTTGATACTTATGGAGGCATTCGCGTCTTTGGTAATAGTTTAGGTTTCTTACACGGCTACGCCTCAACACGACACTCCATTAGCTGCTCTGTATTAGGCGAACGCAATGGCGATATGGAGCGCGATTATTGGTACAGCGTTGCCCGTAACAAAGACCAACTCGATGATGTTGAGTTCATCGGTAAAAAAGCCGCCGAACGCACCATTCAACGTTTAGGTGCGCAAAGTTTAAGCACACGAAAATGTCCGGTTTTATATTCTGCAGAAGTCGCAAGTGGTTTAATTGGCTCATTTCTTGGTGCGATCAGTGGCGGTAGTTTATACCGTAAATCGTCTTTTTTACTCGACAGCTTAGATACCAAAGTATTCCCAGAGTTCATACACCTTTATGAACAACCGCATTTATTAGGTGCACTAGGCAGTGCGCTTTATGATGCCGAAGGCATTGCGACACAAGCTAACGATATAGTGGCTGACGGCATTGTTAAGAGCTATTTATTAAGTAGCTATGCGGCACGAAAATTGGGCATGCAAAGTACTGGTCATGCGGGTGGCATTCATAACTTATGTGTTGCACCAGGCGATAAAGGTTTTTCGCAATTACTCAAGCAAATGGATACGGGTTTATTAGTCACTGAATTAATGGGGCAAGGTGTAAACCCTGTGACAGGTGATTATTCTCGCGGTGCTTCAGGTTTTTGGGTAGAACAAGGCGTAATTCAATATCCTGTGCAAGAAATCACCATTGCCGGCAACCTCAAAGACATGTTCCAACATATTCTAGCAGTAGGAAATGATATAGATTATCGCGGTAATATTCGCACCGGCTCTATTTTAATTGAAGAAATGGCAATTGCCGGGGAATAAACTTAAGCTCCGCTCTAGCCAAAAAAAGCACAGGATTATGATGGCATTAAAATACAACGAGTTGTAAGTTAGGATAGCTCTAGGCTGTCAAAATTAACCATTGTATACATGTTTTACTTTCCCTCTTTATGGATATAAAGAATTTATAGGATGTGCCGACGCAGGAGGCGCATCAGCGGCTATTGATGCGCTTCATTCCTCAGCACATCCTATGGGTTCTATTTTTTTGTAGCTAATAATCAGGTTCATAACACTCTTAATAAACAGTTTTTTTCGACAGCCTAGGATAGCTCCCTTGCTGCTGGAGACGGATTTTAGACTTGTGTAGATACTTATGCGGACTTAAATAAGCTGTAATTCAGCCCTAGAGAAGCGAGACACTCAGTGTACTCCCTGCTCTTTCAGCAATTCATTAAACTCAGCAATGGGCAAAGGTTTGCTAAATAGATACCCTTGATAATGAGCACAACCTTCAGTCAATAATCGTTGCTGTTGCTCTTTGGTCTC
Source organism: bacterium (assembly GCA_030591965.1). GTDB lineage: Bacteria > Pseudomonadota > Gammaproteobacteria > Methylococcales > Methylomonadaceae > Methyloprofundus. The sequence goes on along the minus strand of JAUVAA010000026.1, from coordinate 5,640 downwards.
GACGCCTTCGGCAATAACACTCAGCCCCAAGCTATGCGCCATTGCAATAATGGTGCGCACAATCGCTTGATCATTACTATCGCTAACAAGATCATCGACGAAGGATTTATCAATCTTGAGTTGGTGTAGCGGTAACTGCTTAAGGTATTGCAACGACGAATAGCCAGTACCAAAATCATCTAATGAGAATTGAATGCCAATACCTACTAATGCCTTCATTTTGGCAATGGTATCTTCAATATCGTTTAGCAATAGACTTTCTGTTAGCTCCAACTTAAGTCGTGCCGGATTGATATTATGCTGTTGGACCGTCATCGTGACTTGCGAAATGAAATCAACCTGATGAAATTGCTTGGCACTCACGTTGACCGACAATGTTAATTCACGAGTGAGTGCATCTTGTTGCCAAATTTTTAGTTGAGCGCAGGCTGTATCGAATACCCATTGTCCTATTGATAAAATAGCGCCATTTTGTTCAGCAATGGGAATAAAATCTAAAGGAGAGATTAAGCCGCGCTCAGGGTGGATCCAGCGGATTAACACTTCTGCACCTATTGTACTAAGCGAACTATCCACTTGTATTTGGTAATACAATTGAAATTGCTGCTGCTCAATTGCTTGATTGAGTTCCTTTTCAAGTTCTGCGCGTGCTGCGATGCTTGCTTGCATCTGTGGATCAAAAAAGCGTAGCGCATTACGCCCGTCATCTTTCGCTTGATACATGGCGATATCGGCTTGCTTTAATAACTCTTCTACTTCAGTTTGATGGTCATTAAACAGTGTAATACCTACACTGGTGCTACTTGTGTAGTGATGACTAGCCAGTTGGTAAGGCAGGTTGATGGAGGACAAAATTTTATTGGCAATGTCTTCAGCCTGTGCAGCAGCTTCAGCGGCCTGTATACTCAAGCCCTCTAATAGTACGACAAACTCATCACCACCAAAGCGCGAGACAGTATCACCTTCACGGACACAACTAGTTAGCCGTTCCGCAACTTGCTGTAGCAAAATATCCCCCATATCATGACCTAGAGTGTCATTAAGCGTCTTAAAGTAATCGAGATCAAGAAAGAGCAATGCACCTTCATTACCGCTACGCGCACTCGCTGCCATAGCATGCCAAATGCGATCAAGCATAAGCCGCCGATTGGGTAAATGCGTCAGTGGGTCGTAGTAAGCTAAATCTTCAATTTCTTGTTCGGCTTGTTTGCTCTGGGTGATATCAGTAAGTGTACCTACGTAATTAATAACGATACCAGCTGAGTTTTTTACGGCGGTGATAGTAAGTTGCTCTGGATATATTTCATCATTTTTACGCTTATTCCAAATCTCACCTTCCCAGTAGTCGGTACTATTTATTGTTTGCCACATATCGTCATAAAAGCACGCATCATGTCGCTCAGAAGCCAATATGCTAGGCTTGTTACCAATGATCTCTTCAGCGTTATACCCAGTAATGGTTGTGAATGCTTTATTGACCCGAATAATGACACTATCAGCATCAGTCACCATCATGCCTTCTTGTGATTCAAAGGCGGTGGCAGCAATACGTAGATTAGCTTCAATACGTTTTTGTTCACTGATGTCACGAACGGTGGCCTGCAGCAATAGTTTACCATTTAATTCAACAGCGCTAAGCAACACATCTGCTTGGAATGTTTCATTGGTATCGGCACGTTTATGCACCCATTCAAAACGCTGCTTACCATGTTGATGGGCTAACTCGATCCATTGATTAGCCAGTGTGGCTGAGTTTGTGCCACAGGGTTGATCTAATGGTGATAAATCAGCAGGAGACTTACTGCGAAACTCTTCTACTGTGCTGCAACCAAAAAGCTTCAATGCAGCAGAGTTACCATCGATAAAGTTCGTTTCTCCCATTAACATGACAGCATCATTGGTTGAATCGAAAAGAGCTTTGAACTTTGTTTCAGCAGCTATTGATGTAAGCTCTGCTAGTTTACGCTCGGTGACATCAACAAATATCCATAGAGATTCATTTGTTTCCTTGTGTAGTATCGAGCCTCTTATATCAACCCAAATATGCTGACCATCCTTACGTACAAATTCTAATTCGTTACGTATAACACCGTCATTTTGAATGCTAGCATAGGCTTTTCCAATAGATTGATAATCTTCTTCGTGTGCGTAGCATTGTCGTGTAGAGCAGCCATTCAGTTCATTTCCATCATAGCCAAGCATCAACTCCATAGCTGCATTAACCCAAATAATATTTCTGTCACGTACAGTTGCTATAGCGACCAGCTCATTATTTAAAATTGCTGTTTGCTCATTAAACAACTGCTTAACTTTTTGGACAGTTATATAATGGTGCCCCGTAACGCTCAACAATAGCAGTTGTAATAAACTGGTAAAGACTAATCCAGCCAAAAGAATTTGCCATGCAAGTAAAGATTGCTGAGATGCGAGATAGCTTGACGACGCGTAGATTGATAAACGCCAGTTTCTGCCGCCAAAATATATATTATCAACCGATGAATATTCAAAATCCTGAAATGTAGTCGTTTTAGAAGAGTGAAAGAGTGTCGTGTTACTGGTATTAGAATTAATATCTTCAAGTACCAGTGATAAACCTTCAGGAAGTTGAGTACTAAATACCTGTTGCCATATTGTATCTAGATGAAAAACACCAACAGCGTATCCATCTGGTGAGCCAGAAGGGCTATCTGACATAACAGGAGTCACTAACAATATCCCCATTCTCATATCAGTATCTTGAATAAGTTGAATAGGTGCAGTTACTGCCATCTTCCCAGTTGTATTCGCTAAATCCAGTGCTTTTAAACGCACTGGATTTGATGAAATATCATAGCCTACTACCTTGCGATTTAAACTAAATGGGCTGATATACGCGACAGGCACATAGCTGCTGCGCTCTTTTGCTGGAACAAGTTGGTTCAGCTGGTCACGTTGAGTAATGCGAGTATTAGGCATACCCATCTGTTGAGAAATATAAACTTCAAATTGAGGCCTATCAGAAGATGATATGCGAGGGTTCCAGCTAAGTGCAGATAACTCAGGGTGGTTAGCTAAGATAGATTCTGTAAAGTGATCAAACAGTGAATATTCCAGCGAGGGGGTTACCTTGATCAAGTTGCCAATAGAAGCCACTAGCTCTTGATAAGCACTAAGTTTAGATTTTATGCTTTCTGTAATAGGGCTAGCTGTTTCCTTTAATTGATTAGTAATATGCTGTTTTTCGTTGTCAGCTACATAGAAAAAGATCAATAAAGTGATCATTAGAGCCGTTAGTATCGGAGGTACTATGTTTTTTATTCTTTGTGACCACCATGGCTTACGATAATTTAATGCCATTAACAGTAATGGCGTGAACAATATAACGCCCAGCGTATCGCCCAGCCACCAGTAAAGCCAATGAGAGGCTAATTCGGTAGAGGGTATGATATTGGCTGTTAATAAAGTTGCTCCGGCCCACGAGGCAGCAATCAAACAGGCAATAGGAGCTGCTAATATTAGAAACCGTAAACTATCGCTAATACTTAGTAGTTTTTCCGAGTCAGGCTTGCAAAAACGATTAACCAGAACAACCGCTATCCAAGCTTGCAGGCTGGAAGCTATTCCGATGCTTGCGGCAACGGCCATGCTTTGTACGCCAATATCGCCAAATTTAGATGACATCCATAAATTAATACTTGCTGAACCTAACCATACCGCCGGTAATAGCCTTGAACCTCCAGAAAATATAGCAACAAAGGCAACGCCCGCAGCTGGAAAGATAGCTGTCGAATAACCTGATAATACGCCTAACTGAAGCCCAGCCGCGCCAAAGAGGAAATAAATGATGGCAATAAGTAAATTTAAGGCAATGAGTTTGATGATGCTACTTAAATCCATAATATTTAGTCTTTAATGAGAAAAATAACAAAGATTTGTTCGTGCATAGCTAGTCTAAGCGTGCTTTAGATTAATGACTGGAGAATGTCCTTATAAAATATTTATAAGCTGCATTTTTAATTACTTACAATACCCTTTTTCTTAAAAGGCACTGGCATATAAAACACTAACAGCCCCGCAATAATACCGGGCATTCCCTCATATATAGCAGCATGCCAGCCCATATATCGCCATAAAAGCGCGAAAGATAAGCCTATAAACATTGCGTATAAACTTCTATTTTGGCTTGGTTTTTTGCCCAGACATAAAACAATCAACAAAGGCGCAAAGGCACTAGCTAAACCAGACCAAGCCATAATGACTAAACTGAAAACACTTTGACTATTGAGTAGTGCCCAGACTAAAGCAGCTAGTGTGATCAAAACAGTTGCCCCTTTGAGCAAATGAGTACTTTCAATTTTATGAGGCAATAAATCATGGGTAAGTGATGCTGAGCAACTTAATATCAACGAATCTGCTGTAGACATAGTGGCTGCAAAAATACCGGCGAGAATTAAACCAACCAAGGTAGGTGATAACAATTGCAGTGCCATCGAGGGAAGTGCTAATTCGGCATCGAATGTGCCAACATCGCCTAAGTAGAGACGAGAGAGCAACCCTATACCTGTTGCCATGCTATAAAAAAGTAAATACCAATTGTAATACCAGAATCTAGCTTGGCGCATTTTGTCAGCATCGTTTAATGCCATAAAACGCACCATCACATGAGGTTGCCCTATTACAGATAAACCTGCAAACATCCAGCTCACTGCAAATAAAATTCCGCCAGCTAAACCTGGCAGTGCTAAATCTTTCGGAAACCAATCAAGAAAGCCATCAATTGCACTCATTTGATCTATCGCATTAGAAATACCACCCAGCTCGCCGATAGCCACGACTAATAATAAGCCCATGGAAAAAATCATTACCACGGACTGTGCGGCATCGGTCCAAATCGATGCACGAATACCGCCAGCAAAACAGTAAAGCACCACCATCACGCTACCTAATACTGCACCAGCCCACAAAGGCCAATCGAATAAAACATGTAGCGCTTTACTACCCGCAACCAACTGAGCACTGGCATAGGCTAATAAAAACAACAGTGAAATAAGTGCTATCGCGCGTTGTAATAGCTTGTACCTCTCACCGTGCCAATGGCTTAATATCCCTGCATAACTGACTTGCCCTGTCCTTTCTGTTGCATCACGTAAACGTGAATGCACCAAGGTTGATGCTAGAAAATCGCCAGCAATCCAGCCTAACATTAACCATATTGAAGCAAGCCCCGTCGCATAAGTGTAGCCAATAACACCGATAAACATATAACCGCTATTATTGGTTGCTACCGCTGACAAACCAACTAACCCTGGCGAAATAGAACCGCTGGCAAGATAATAATCTTCTTTGGTATTTTTACTTTTAAGTAAAGAGCTAACACCAATGGCCACAAACAAAGCCATAAAACATAAAAAACTGATAATCACTAAAGTATTCCTTGAAGAAAAGCCTATGCCTAGTTATCTAGGTTATAACAACGCTTAGGGAGCTAGTAATAAATAACCCCACGCATACTCCTTATAGTTCCCATTGTTCTAACGCATAGGTATCTACACAAGTCTAAAAGCCTTCTCCAGAGGGAGAAGGTTGGATGAGGGGATAAGGTAAAGCCTTGATTTTATTTTCCTCACCCCAACCCTCTCCAACAGGAGAGGGAGCTATCCT
>JAUVAA010000073.1 GCA_030591965.1 bacterium | reverse complement strand
TCAGTAAATCATCATCTTCGCGCTTATCCAAACCTTTATGTAAACGATCCAACTCTTGCTCATGCAAAGGTTTAACCGTTAATAAGGTATCTACAAATAAGCGATAACCATTTACCGTAGGAACACGCCCAGCCGAGGTATGTGGCGAATGAATTAAACCTAAGTCCTCAAGATCCGCCATAACATTACGAATCGTCGCTGGACTTAGCTTTAAATCAGAATCTTTGGATAAAACACGCGAACCTACAGGTTGACCATCGTGAATATAGCGCTCCACGAGAGTCTTTAATAGTTGTTGCGAGCGTTCGTTTAGTTCGGGTGATTTTGTCACACAAGCCTCAAAAAATAATTAGCACTGTAGCAGTGCGAGTGCCAACATAGAAAAATATCAGGTTCTGAGCAAACAAGCAAATTAATAGCTTATGGATTTTGAAAAATACTTATTTATTGAGGGCCATGCTTTAATAAAAAGTCATTGAAAAACATTACAAGCCTAAAAAAACCCAATAAAATTACAAAGAAACCTAAGCTAACCCAAAGCACCTGATTCAATTAAATAGACCTACGCTTACGCAGTACGCTTGTCGCCATAAAGACTAGCGTCTATAATAATTACACTGCACTGTAATCCGCTAGTTTCCGTGCAGCTCATTCCCATCTAAAGTTTGCATGAGTTTCTTTAGGAATGCGAAGTAAATAATATGCAACTCTTGAATTCTGTGGGAGTGGCTTTAGCCACGCAACGCGACTAAAGTCGCTCCCACATTGTTTTATATAACCCCATGTTATTTAATCGCGCTTCCTTAGACTCAAAAACAGACTGCTTTTCTTAACTAATTTATACAAAGGTGTAAAAATGACATTAACAAAAAAACTGGGTGCCGAGTTTCTTGGTACCTTTTGGCTAGTTCTTGGCGGCTGTGGTAGCGCAGTTTTAGCAGCAGGATTTCCAGATTTGGGCATTGGCTTCATTGGTGTTGCTTTTGCTTTCGGACTCACTGTATTAACCATGGCATTTGCTATTGGCCATATCTCTGGTTGCCACCTTAATCCAGCTGTTTCTATTGGTCTTTGGTCTGGCGGAAGATTCCCAGCTAAAGAACTTGGTCCCTATATAGCAGCACAAGTAATGGGTGGTATCGTTGGTGCAGCAGTGTTATATATTATCGCTTCTGGGCAAGCAGGTTTTGATGTTAGCGCTGGATTTGCATCGAATGGTTATGCAGAGCACTCACCTGGAGGCTATAGCTTAACCGCTGCACTAGTCACTGAAATCGTTATGACTTTTATGTTTTTAATGATTATTTTAGGCGCAACAGATAACCGAGCACCTCAAGGGTTTGCTCCTATCGCTATTGGTCTTGGCCTTACTCTTATTCACCTCATCAGCATTCCTGTTACCAACACATCGGTGAACCCAGCAAGAAGTACAGCTGTTGCTATCTTTCAGGGAGATTGGGCACTATCTCAATTATGGCTATTTTGGCTGGCTCCTATTGTAGGCGCTATTTTGGCAGGATTAGTCTATAAGTGGTTCGAAAAAGAAGAAGAAATCTAAACCACCTACAAACATAAGCAAAATATTGGTATAAATTGGCACCCTTCATAATAGTTAAAAGTAGTTGACGCTATGAAGGCACATAATACACCCGTCATTCCCAAGTTCTTTTATCGGGAAGACAGTGCGTTTGGTCATTATAACGGTCAATTAGAATATGAAGGATGCCTATAAACTGCTATTAAACTCATGTATTTTTTAATTTTTATATAAGGAAATCAAACACCATGAACCCCGAAGATATGTTAGATCAAGCAAAAGGCTTAGATGCGCAAGAAATCTTAGACCAAGTAACGCAACTTGGCCTTGATTATGGTCCTAAAATATTAGGCGCTATTGTTGTATGGATAATTGGTTCTTGGGTTGTTAAAGCAATTGTTAGTGTACTTGGTAAAACAATGACTAAGACAAAAACCGACCCTTCGCTAAAGCCTTTTTTACAAGGCCTAGCAGGCGGATTATTAAAAGTAATGTTAGTCATTACTGTGCTCGGTATGTTGGGCATAGAAATGACCTCATTCATTGCGATATTAGGTGCCGCAGGCTTAGCAGTTGGTATGGCGCTTTCTGGCACCTTGCAGAACTTTGCTGGCGGGGTAATGATCTTGATTTTCAAACCCTTTAAAATCGGTGATGTTATTGATGCACAAGGTTTTGTTGGTTCAGTTAAAGAAATTCAAATTTTCAATACCATTATGAAAACACCTGATAATAAAACCATTATTATCCCTAATGGTGGCTTATCATCGGGTTCAATGACTAACTTTTCTACCGAAGCAACAAGAAGAGTGGATTGGACTATCGGCGTAGGCTATGGTGATGACCTAGATCAAGCCAAAGCAGTTATTAAACGGCTATGCGATGAAGATTCTAGAATTTTAAAAGCCCCAGAAGTCTTTATTGCCGTTGCTGAACTAGCTGATAGCTCTGTTAACTTTACCGTTAGAGCCTGGGTCAATGCTGCAGATTTTTGGGGTGTTTACTTTGCAATGAATGAGAATGTTTACAAAACCTTCCCTAAAGAAGGCCTGAATATTCCTTATCCACAAATGGATGTTCATATACAAAAAGATCTATAATTCCTATTAACCTAGGAATACTCTTTAATTTCCATAGGGCGGACTTCAGGTCAATACTGTTAACTTAAGCCCCCTCTTGTTGGAGAGGGCTGGGGGAGGAGAATAAAATCATGCAGTTACCCCCTCAACCGTCTCCCTTTGGAAAAGGAGCTTATTCTTAAGTCAACAGCATTGGGGCTTCAGGTTCGCCCACTTGAGTTATTTTCACTCATTACCCATAAAAACAATCTCTTCCTGCTCCAATCTTACGTTTATTGATCATCGCAATAAAGTTAGCTAACACCTTAACTAGCTACTCCATAGTTTATACACTATTTTATTGGGATACTCTGAAATAAACGAATCCAAGGTTGCGCTTTAAAATTGCGGCTTTCCTTCTCTGCCCTTTTCCGAGTAGAGTAACGGCCATAAATAACAGCATAATGATCTTGGCGATTTTTTTTAAATTGGTAAATAGCATAATTACCCGTTATATTTTGCTGTTTAACAAATCCGATAGCTGACTGACGAGAGCTGAATACGCCTAGTTGTAAGGTAAAATGCTCTTTGTTCTGTTGCTTAATCCAAGCTTCATTATGAATTAATTCTTTTGTACCCGTCTTAGTCTGTTTAACTTGTTTAGTGGAAGCAAGGACTTTCTTCTGCGTAGAAACATGAGAAGGCTTTATTTCACTGCCACCCAGACACTCTGCAACAGCCAGTTCTCTACCCTGTTTAACCACCTTATATTTACTATAAAAAGCCTTATCGACTTTTTGCCACTGTTTTGGCGTATTACTATTGCGATAGCGTGAGGTTTGACTGGGCCCACCGTTATAAGCAGAATAAGTCGCGCGAGCGATATTATCAATACCACCTCGCTGCTTATCCTCGCCGCGCTTAATAGCATATCTGGTCATATAATTAAGCAAAATATTACTGCCCGATTTAATGTTATAAGCCATATCCCAACGTAATTTATTAACATCAACCAAGCCACGCCAGACTTTTTCATTAATCTGCATAATCCCCGTATCGTTAGTCGATGAACGTAATGGAACAATTTTATTATGCTTAACGTCATACTGCCGCCAACAACTCTCCTGCCAAGCGGTCGTTAAAAGCAACTTATTAAAAACAGCTTGCTGCTGTTTAGTTAAAGATCCCTTTGCCCCTGATCTACTGGCAGTCTCTTGGAGTAACTTACGCACAGCCAAAAGATAATCATTTAAGTCATTACCACCTGGAATCCAACCATCTAAGTCTCTATTTTTTGCCGCATTAGCAGAACTAATCGGCCAGAAATCTAATATAAACTGGCTGTGCTGCTCATTATCCTGATTAAACTCAAACAATCGTAATAACTCAGGGTCTAACGCGTCATCATATTCTAAGGCACCAAACTGCTCGGAATGATTAATCAATCGAGCAAACCTACGCAAGCCATCCACCGAAATATCCAAGCCTAAAGTCGGCCCTAACTTATCCAAAGCTTGCAAAGCATCGCTCGCCGTCACTAAGGTTATTAGCGCTAACGGGGCTTGATCGGGATGTGCAGCGCTAATCCTTTTTATGACCGGCATTAACTGCGCCCAGCTATTAATAAACCAATGCCTAACTAAATCGTTGCCCTGCCCTTGCTGCAATGCTTCTTGTAATTGATAACGCGCATCCAGCAAAATATCAAACAAAGCTAACCTTAATTCTTTTAGTTCCGTAGCTGCTGCATATTGTTTAATTGTTTGCGTGAGCAAAACATCCATCGTTTGCCATTTTTGTTCCCACTGCAATTGCTCCTGCTCGGTTAATTTTTTTTCTGCTTTCTCCACTAAAGCAATATTTTCGACCTCAAAAACAACATTACTATGAAGCCCACTTTTACTTACCCGCATATTGACAAGATGCAAAGAATTGAGCAAGGCATTCAATTGCGTATGTGTATGTTTTGGTAAAAATAAAGGCAATGCCGTTTGCATATCATTAATAGACGGCGTTATATCAATACGATATTGATTAAAATAAGGATGAATACGCTCCCTAGCCTGATCCCATAAAATACCTGACGTTAAACGTTCATTTTGCAAATTAATTAAATGACTATCCACTACTTGCAAAAAAATCACTCTTGGGTTGTCCGCCTTAATCACCGGATCACTGATAATTTGTGTATAACCCTCCCAAGATAACAGTGGCATGCACTGATCCATCATCTTAACGGCTATCTTTGCACTCAACCGAGCTTTGATTTGTAAATGTTGATTCAGCTCGCTAAGTTTCGGATCAGATAAGACAATTTCACTGCACTTATTTGGATCATGTAGTATCTCTGTTGAACCCGATGGATCTTTAAATAATTGCGTTTTCAGCAACTGCTGTAGAGCCGGAAAATCAAGAGTTAAAGGTACAGAAACAGATTCCGCCTGTAAACATTGTATAGGCAGTAACAATAGGAATATTGCCGTTGCGCGGCCAAAAGAGTGTTTCATAAATTCCTGAAATAGATGGATGACTGAAGTGCATCCGATAGCCTTAAGAATAATAAATTTTATTGCGTGGATTAGAAGTGAGAGCTATCGCATTCGGTGGGAGTGGCTTTAGCCACGAGAGCGCAACTAAAGTCGCTCCCACAATGTTTTATGATCCTATGTTATTTAATTTCGGCTCCTTAGAGCGAAATAAAAACAACACAGCGGAAAATAACAAATGCACTACAATACTAGCTAAAAACGCAAGTATCAAGCCTACAACAATAGCCTCTGAATTTAACGGCACACTGATTGAGTAATGTTGTAGCACTTCATTTGCTGTTTTAATATCAATATGCCCAGCTAAATGTAATAACTGTTGCACCAAACCTCTATCTTGCAGCGCACTCAACTGCTGCTGCAAATAATCATTACGTTGCATTAAATCAGAAATCACCTGTGCCTCTGCTCGGATAGCTGCTACCGCATTAGTCCTATGCCCAAGTAATAATTCTTGCATATTTCCAGCATAAAACCGATCAGCAATAAACTGATATTGCTGTAACTGACTAATCGCCTCCTGATAATGCGCGCTGATATTTTGTTGGTATTGAATAATAAAATTAGGGATCTGAATCCCGAGCAATAAACAGCCCGCGAAAAATAATTTATCCAATAAGTGTTTTAGGCTTTGAGCTATAAACATAGAATGTCTTTCCATTATTTGTTGCAAGCTACCTTACTGGCTTGAAAATCAAGTTTATTGAAAATTTCTCTGGCTGGTACTTCAGCATGTTCTACCTAAAGGCTTTCGTCGTGCGCGAAATTTTGGCTTTTTAAATCCTAATAGCAAGCAGGTGATTAAGTTGATTCACATCCTGTTAAAGTTTGATCCTGCGAAGATTTTACGCACACTGAAACCACGCCCGCACACAGTTGCAAGTGTTGTGGAGGCAAAATGATCGTGGGCCGCAGGAGAACACCCAGAGTGGAAGTAGCGTTTCGGCCTGTGCCGACTTAAATACTGGAACTTTTTAAGCTTATGTGAATTCACACATATTCACCCAAACTAGTGGCGGAATAAGAGCTAAGGAAGTCGCTTGGGTTACAATCTGTAGTCAAGCGTAAATGCCACCTAATACGTGGACGTTGAGAGTTGATTGCAATGGACGACTCTCAAAGTTCAGCGAGACAGACAATAATAGAGGCTAGGGTACTCAATCCGACTGATCAACAAAAAGCTATTTTCATAGCGTTTTTTTTAAGCATCACTTAAGTAGTAGACATCGGGCTTGTCCAACAAACGGTTCAGATTGTGGCTCGCTTCGCGATCACAATCTAACCTTGTTCGTTATATGTTCTCACACGAGTTTGATACTTCCCCGTCACTTAAAGATAAGCCACATTCAAATGAGATAAACTCATGGTCAACATCAATCTCTCTACCACCATACTCTACTAATTCAGAGTGAAATGCACGCTCAGTCATTGGTGCTTTGCATGTTGGGCAAAAATACTCTGACATTAATTCATGAGCACTTGATATTTGCCTACTAAGCTCCCCAGCTTCTTTTTTTACTTTTGCTAGCTCATGTCCTTTCTCAATAATTAATACTTCATTGCTAATTTTATCTTCTGATAACCGCTGAATTTCCTCATTAAGATTGGTTACTCTTTCAGAAAGTGATTTAGCTAAAGCATCGGGGTGACACTTAGCAGCATCAGCAAGCTGATACTCTAAATATGAGCATTTTTCTTGAAACAACTGGATAGTCGCATCTTTTTGACTAATTAAAACTCTGTACAAAATAAAAAGAGTAATAATGAATGTCATTATTGACCCTAATTGTGTATAAAACAAAATTTCAAGAGACATAGTTTTCCTTTTTACCCACATCAAGTAATTTTTTTTGCTCTACTTGAGGTATAAAATTTATTTCAATTTGATACCCAACTGCTTTAGCATATTCTTCAATAGTTGACAGTTTAGGAGAAATATTAGAGTTAACATTTTCTAACCTAGAAATATTACTTTTCTTAGTATGTAAAACTTCAGCTAGTTCTTCTTGGGTAAAACCTGCGTCTTTACGAATTTTAATTAATTGTTTTCTAAGGATATAAGCTGGTGCAAGATTATTATACTCTTGCTTTACTTCTATATCTTCCAGTGCCTTCTTTTTGAAGTCTGCAAATGATGGCCTCATAACTTAACCTCTTTTAATCTTTTTCGAGCTATTCCCATTTCTTTATTGGGTGTTTTCTGTGACTTTTTAATAAAAGTATGCAGAATAATAACTTCTTGGTTTTTGACAGTACAAAAGAATGACCGACCAATCCCTTCGGGACCTTTAGCCCTTATTTCAAAAAGCCCATTACCTAATGCTTTTGTATAAGGTAAACCAAGAGCTGGACCACACTCCTCTATCATTTCAGCGATATGCAAAAAATTAGCTAAAATGCCTTTAGGGAAAGAGAGGGTTTCAGACTCCACTTTTTGATTGTAAAACGATATATGCCATTCCATGACTTAAAATAATATCATTTATGATAACTTTGTCAATCAGATTATTCTAAAACATATAACTATATTTTTATCACGCACATTTGCCTTGATAATCTGATATTACCGTAGTATTCAGGCAAGCATGCCTGTCTTTTTTATTATCAAGGCGATCTGACTTGTATATTTCTCTACAGTCTAGTTACTTGGGTAATTTCATGTCAACAAAGAAGAGTGCCCATTCATAGTGTAAACACCCTACTCAGCCAAACGTTTTTCCACTTCCAACACATTTAAAGTCGTTTTAATAATCGTATCTGGCGTTAAACTCATAGACTCAATACCGCATTCCACTAAAAACTCTGCCATTTCAGGATAATCCGAAGGGGCTTGCCCACAAATACCTGAATGCCGGCCATTACGTTTCGCGCCCTCTACTGCCATTTTAAGAAAAGCTTTCACGCCCGAATCACGTTCATCAAAATCAAACGCGACAATTTGTGAATCGCGATCCACACCCAACGTCAATTGAGTTAAATCATTAGAGCCAATAGAAAATCCATCGAATAATTTAGCAAATTCATCGACTTGAATCACATTATTAGGTATTTCGCACATCACATAAATTTTCAAGCCATTCTCGCCCTGCTTCAAACCACACTCTGCCATCTTAGCTAATACGCGCTCACCTTCATCAATCCGCCGACAGAAAGGAATCATCAAAATAACATTATTTAAACCCATCTCATCACGCACCCGTTTCATAGCGGCACATTCCAACTCAAAACCCTCTTGATAAGCAGGATGCGTATAGCGCGAAGCACCACGAAAACCAATCATCGGATTTTCTTCTTTCGCTTCAAAACCACTGCCACCTAACAAAGAAGCATACTCATTACTTTTGAAATCAGACATACGAACAACTACCGGCTTAGGATAAAAAGCCGCAGCAATCGTACCCACGCCTTCCGATAAACGCTGCACAAAGTAATCTGTTGGACTGTTATATCCCTGCACTAAATTGGCTATTTCTTGACGCTCTTTGTGGCTTCCCACCTTTTCTGGATACAACAAAGCCATCGGATGCACTTTAATATATTCAGTAATAATAAATTCCATACGCGCCAAACCAACGCCATCATTCGGCAAGAAGCTGCTTTTAAAGGCTAAGTCAGGATTACCCAAATTAAGCATTAATTGCGTTTTCGGACGCGGTAATTCAGCTAAATCAGTACGCTCAACATGAAAAGGAATTTCTCCCCGATAAACAATACCGGTATCACCCGATGCACAAGAAATAGTCAGCGGTTCGCCGGTTTTTATTTGCGCCGTTGCGTTATCACAACCGATAACGGCTGGGATACCTAGCTCTCGGGCAATAATCGCCGCATGACAGGTACGCCCACCTCGATTAGTGACAATTGCTGATGCAATTTTCATGATCGGCTCCCAATCCGGCGAGGTCGTATCCGCCACCAACACTTCACCCGCTTTAAATTCAGATAAATTTTCTGTACTAGTGATGACATGCGCCACACCCTGAGCTATTTTTCCGCCTACCGCATGCCCTGTCGCGGCAATATCAGCACTGCCCTGCAACTTATACTCTTCCAGTACCATGCCTTGTTTTTGCGAATTCACCGTTTCGGGTCGTGCTTGCACTATATACAACTCACCATCTAAGCCATCTTTAGCCCACTCCATATCCATAGGACGGTTTTCACCGGCTATCTGGCTGTACAACTGTTCAATTTTAATCGCATAGTCCGCTAAGGTCAGCGCATCCACATCACTGAGACAAAAATTCTGGCGCTCTTTCGCAGAAGTAATGACATTTTTAGTTGCTTCGCGCGTTGTCCCCTGACTATAAACCATCTTAATTTTTTTAGGGCCTAATAATCGCCGTAAAATACAACGATGGCCTTGCGTAAATGTCGGTTTATGCACATAAAATTCATCGGGATCAACCATTCCCTGCACGACGTTTTCACCTAAGCCATAAGCACCTGTGATAAACACCACATCGCGAAAACCAGACTCCGTATCTAAAGAAAACATCACACCACTGCTGGCTAAATCAGAACGCACCATTTTCATAACGCCAATGGATAAAGCGACGCTAAAATGATCAAAGCCCTGATCCATACGATAATGAATAGCACGGTCGGTAAACAAGCTAGCAAAACAGCGACGACAAGATTCTAACAGAGCAGAATCACCATCAACATTCAAATAAGTATCCTGCTGTCCGGCAAAACTCGCCGTGGGCAAATCTTCAGCAGTTGCAGAGCTTCTTACAGCTAAACTCAGCCCCTCACCATACTGCTGTTGCAATTGCTGATAAGCTCTAATGATTTCATCTTGTAGGTCTTCAGGAATACCTGCGGAATAAACAATTTCCCTAGCCTTCCTACCGCACAGTGCCAAACTTGTTATATCTTGCGCCTGCAAACCATCAAGTACAGCATGCAAAGCATCCCAGCTATTGCTACTCTCGAGCATATAACGATAAGCCTCGGCAGTAATAGCAAAACCATTCGGCACTTGAACGCCCTGAGAACCTAGTTTCTGGTACATTTCTCCCAGTGATGCATTCTTACCACCAACCGAGGGAATATCTTCAATACCGATTTCATCGAAAAAACGAATATATTGATAACTCATACTGTCTCGCTCCTTTAAAGTGAACTGTTTATAATTCTAGTCCAATTAGTCAGTTAATACCGATAAACATTTTATATTTCAAGGCTGTTAAGGAGTCTGTTCAATACTCTTAAAACTTTATAATTGCCCGCATATAAACCCACGCTCTACAGAAATAGACTTAACTCGCCTCCACTTTCTTAATGCTACGCATCACCCATTTTTCAATTTCTACCAGCGGCAATACAGAGAAAGCGACTAAAATAATCCCAATCCAATTATCCAAACTAATCGAAACAGTTCCGAATAAGGTATGCATCACCTCCAAATAAGTAAAGGCAAGCTGAAATAGTATTAGCACTACCACTGCCATTAATGCATAACGATTACCAACCAACCCTTCACGATTAAAAATAGACGCTTCGATTTTTCGTGAGTTGAATAAATAAAAAATCTCAAACATCACCAAAGTATTCACTGCCACGGTACGTGCGTGTTCTATAGTTTCGCCATGAAACTGTTCCCACAAAAACAAGCCAAAAGTACCGGTGACAATAACCAAAGAAACAAACACAATACGCCAAATAAGCCGCCCCGTTAGCAATGGTTCTTTTGCGTTACGTGGCGGTCGTTGCATAACATTGGATTCTGGTGGTTCAAAAGCTAACGTCAAAGCGAGAGTCACAGCGGTAATCATATTCACCCAAAGAATCTGCACAGGCGTTATTGGTAACATTTCACCCATAATAATAGCCGCCATAATCACCAACGCCTCGCCGCCATTGGTTGGCAGAATAAATAAAATGGCCTTTTTCAAATTATCATAAACCGTACGCCCTTCCATCACCGCATGCGCTAAGGAAGCAAAATTATCATCCACCAAGACCATTTCCGCAGCTTCTTTCGCCGCTTCGGTGCCTTTTTCACCCATTGCCGTTCCGACATCAGCACGTTTTAAAGCTGGCGCATCGTTTACGCCGTCGCCTGTCATAGCAACAATATCGCCATTTGCTTGCATTGCTTTAACTAAGCGCAATTTATGCTCTGGACTGGATCGGGCATAAATATTAATTTTACTCACAGTTTGCTGTAATTCTTGATCCGATAAAGCTTCAATTTCATACCCAGATAACACCTTACCGCCTTGGGCACACAGCCCCAGCTGCGCCCCAATAACTGCGGCCGTATCAGCATGATCACCAGTAATCATTTTGACTTCTATACCTGCCGCTTGGCATTGCTGCACAGCGAC
This sequence comes from bacterium, assembly GCA_030591965.1. Lineage (GTDB taxonomy): Bacteria > Pseudomonadota > Gammaproteobacteria > Methylococcales > Methylomonadaceae > Methyloprofundus. Next base: position 2,589 of record JAUVAA010000073.1, on the reverse strand, counting down.
AATAGCCTCGGATCGTGGTGGATCTATCATGCCGACTATACCCAATAAAGTCAGCCCAGTTTCTAAATCAGAAAAGGTCAAATTACGCTGTTGATTACCGTCCGTTTTCATCGCAATAGCTAAAAGCCGCAGGCCTTTTTGCGCCATCAACTGCATTTGCTCTAACCAATAATTACGGTTCAGCAGGCTATCTTCGCCACCGGTACGCTGTTTAGTACACATTTCTAATAATCTTTCCGGCGCACCTTTGATATAGGTAAAGCCATGCCCAGCATGATCATGATGCAAAGTCGCCATAAAAAGGTGCTCTGATTCAAAGGGAATGACATCAGTACGCGGCCATTTTTCTTGTTCCAGGTGAATTTCCAAGCCCGCTTTCAGCGCCATTGCCAATAAAGCACCTTCGGTAGGATCGCCATGTAACAACCAGTTGCCGTGCTTTTCGTGCAAAAACGCATCGTTACACAGCAACGCAGCTCGCGCTACTTCAGATAGAATAGGGTATTCGTCGGGATTAATGGGCTGCTGTTCAAGCTGAAAATTGCCGTGTGGGTTATATCCGATACCATTGACGCTATACAAACAATCAGCACTCAATACCGAAGTTACCGTCATTTCGTTACAGGTCAGCGTGCCGGTCTTATCAGAACAAATCACCGTTACCGAACCTAAGGTCTCCACCGCTGGCAATCGGCGAATAATGGCATGGCGCTTGGCCATACGCTGTACGCCAATTGCCAAGGTAATAGACATAATCGCCGGTAAACCTTCCGGTATAGCGGCAATGGCCAGACCCACAGCGGCCATAAACATTTCCGTAAAATCATAGCCGCGATAATAATGACCAAAGAAAAACGTGGCTGTTGCCAAGACTAATATCGAACTTGTCAGCCAGCGACCAAATTGAGCGACTTGTTTAAGCAAGGGTGTGACTAAGGTTTCCACTTTAGAGACCAACGCGCTAATCAGACCGATTTCAGTATTAATGCCCGTTGCAATAACCAGACCTGTTGCCTGACCACTGCTGACTAAAGTGCCTGAATATGCCATCGATAAGCGATCACCCAGCTCTGAGCTTTGTACGACCGGGGCAATCTGCTTTTCCACGGGCAATGATTCACCGGTTAATACTGCTTCTTGCACACGAAAATTTTTACATTTTAATAAGCGTAAATCAGCCGGAACTTTATCACCGGATTGCAAGGCAACAATATCCCCAGGCACTAGCTGTTCAGCAGAAATAGCAACCTGTTTACCATCACGCAACACCGAAGCCTGCAGTGATAGCATATTACGAATCGCTTGCAATGCATTTTCTGCTTTACCTTCCTGAATAAAGCCAATCAACGCATTAATAATCACCACACCGAAAATCACGCCACTATCGACTAAATGCCCTAGCACTAAGGTAACGAGCACAGTAAGCAGCAATACATAAATAATCAGATTATGAAATTGACTGAAAAAACGCAGCAAAGCGCTGCGTGGCTTTATTTCCGGTAACTGGTTAAGTCCATACTGCTGTTGACGCTTACTAATCTCTGCTTGCGCAAGCCCGTGAATAGAAACCTGCAATTTATCCAGCACCTGCTCAGTACTCAAACTGTGCCAAGCAATTTTATCGACTGATGCCTGCGCTTCAAGCTTTGGCTCTTGCTGCCTTTGCAACAGTTGCCAAGTGATCCATGCGGAAGAAATACCTAATAATATCGCTATCAATATAACCAGCCAAGGCCAAATGTAGGGTAGAGATAGCCATTGATAAAACGTGATAGAAAGATTATTTATGTCAGTAAGCCATAGCATCACTTTATATACTCCAATAATTGAGTCTTCATTTCAGTATGATAAACCTTAACCACCTTAAGTTAGCTATTTTGCCGGAATATGATAATTTCTATATACAATTTCACCTACTCAGGTAATGTCCGTTTTAAGAACGAATTTGCCTATGCTGGACTTATTCTTCTTATCAATATGCCCTTTGAGTTTATTTTTAATAAGTAGGTGATTCTAGTATCAGTTATGTCAAAAGCGAGTGGTTTTATCGATTGCTGTCTACTATCTTAAAGCGTACACTGAAAAAACCTACAAAAATAATGGGGTAAAGCAATATGTTTATGGCTCGGAATATTCGGTTTATTTTGCTATTTTTGTTAATGCTTATAAGCTCGGCTTATTCCGAGGATGAAACTAAGCTACCTTCCAATTCATCGTTAGTTATACAACTGGAAATTAAGGGTGTTATAGGTCCTGCAACAGCAGATTATATAATCCGCAACCTACAAAAAGCGATTGATAGCCAAGCGATAGCAGTCCTTATTCTCATGGATACACCGGGTGGCTTGGACATTTCCATGCGCCAGATTATTAAGCAAATCATTGCTTCACCCATCCCGGTCATCAGCTATGTATCACCCAGTGGTGCAAGAGCAGCCAGTGCGGGAACTTATATACTTTATGCCAGCAATATTGCCGCGATGGCTCCAGCAACTAATCTAGGCGCGGCTACTCCTGTACAAATGGGTGGTTTCGGAAATCTTGGTGATGATAAATCTAAGGGTGAGCAAAGCAAACCATCCCCTGACC
>JAUVAA010000178.1 GCA_030591965.1 bacterium | reverse complement strand
TGACCAACCAACATCTTCAGCTCGCATGATTTCGTAAGTCTCACGATTTTTTAATACGCCATCTTGATGAATACCGGATTCATGAGCAAAAGCATTGGCCCCGACTATCGCTTTATTCGGCTGCACAGGAAAACCTGTGATGCTAGACACCAATTTTGAACAAGCCAAGATTTCTCGGGTATCCAATCGAGTTTCACAGTTAAAGGCATCATGACGCGTTTTAATCGCCATCACAACCTCCTCTAAAGAAGCATTACCGGCGCGCTCACCCAAACCGTTAATCGTACACTCCACTTGACGTGCACCATTCATTACCGCAGACAAAGAATTCGCCACCGCCATGCCTAAATCATTATGACAATGTACGGAAAAAATCGCTTTATCAGCATTAGGAATACGCTGCATTAAATTCGCAATCGTCGCACCAAACTCAGAAGGAATACTGTAGCCCACTGTATCAGGAATATTTAAAGTAGTTGCCCCAGCATCAATGACAGCTTCTAAAATACGACATAAAAAATCCTCTTCAGAGCGGCCTGCATCTTCAGCAGAAAATTCCACATCATCAGTATATTGACGTGCGCGCTTAACCGCTTTCACTGCATATTCAATAACCTGCTCTGGCGACATTTTTAACTTCATCTGCATATGAATCGGTGAAGTCGCGATAAACGTATGAATACGTGAACGCTCTGCGCCTTTTAATGCCTCACCCGCTCGGTCAATATCTCGATCTAAAGCACGTGAAAGACCGCAGACTGTACTGTTTTTTACCGCTTCAGCAACGGCTTGTACCGCCGCAAAATCTCCTTCACTGGCTGCAGGAAATCCCGCTTCAATAATATCCACTTTCAAGCGCTCTAGCGCACGTGCAATTCTTACTTTTTCATCACGCGTCATTGACGCACCAGGGCTTTGCTCGCCATCACGCAAAGTAGTATCAAAAATTATTAATTTATCTTTCATAAAAAGTTCCATTCATGGAAGCCACTGACCTTATTAGGCCAAGGGTAGAAAATAGAGGAAATGCGAAAATCAGAAAATATAAGAGGTAATATGCCCACTAGGGCAGATTGTTTATCTGCGCGCCTACAGAGACACAAACAAAGCTATTGCTGACCATCCCTTTATGTTTTAAATCTATTATAGTATTCACTGTTAGCTCAAAACTATTATGACTGATTGCTACGCGATTGCTGGCGCTTACGACGCATCAAGACGATCGTAACGATAGGCCCTGATAAAGCATAACCGAAGAAAAACAAACATAATATAGTCGCTGGATTAGACAAGGTAATAGCAAAACCTAACATCACAAAAATCATCACAACAAAAGGCACTTTGCCTTTAAAGTTAATATCTTTAAAGCTGTGGTAGCGAAAGTTACTGACCATTAATAAGCCCGTCGTAACCGTTAAAATGAGCACTAGCCAAGGTAAATTTTCCACGCCGTATTCGTATTTTTCACTGACCCATACTAAGCCAGCCAAAAGGGCGGCAGCTGCTGGACTAGGCAGCCCTTGAAAATAATTTTTATCTTGCGTCGCAAGTTGCGTATTAAAGCGCGCCAAACGCAAAGCACCGCCGGCTAAATGTACAAAGGCACCAATTAAACCCGCCTGCCCTAAAGAAGACAAGGACCATAAATACATGACAATAGCAGGTGCTGCCCCAAATGAGATCATATCTGCCATGCTATCGTATTCAGCGCCAAAGTCACTTTGAGTATTAGTCATCCTTGCCACTCGGCCATCCAACCCATCAAGCACCAAAGAAACAAAGATTAAAATAGCGGCAGTCTCATAGCGCCCACTAATAGCAGAAGCAATTGCATAAAAACCTGAAAACAAGGCCGCAGTAGTAAACAAATTAGGCAATAAGTAAATGCCACGACTACGTACTTTTGAACTGTTCTGATCCGGATTAGTCATGAGTAATATCGTTATAAAGCGCTAAAATTAAATGCAGTCTATTGTATAGTATTTACAGTGTCTCTAAAAAGAAAAACCTAGGACGCCAATCAGATATTTTATTTAAGACACTTCCATGTAAAAATACCGAGCAATATGGATAATACACAACAAGGCGTCAGCCCACATACAGTCAACTTATCGCGCCACGCTCTCAAACAGATGATTCGCGTCGTACATGACTTACAAAATCTCAGCGAAAACCCTCAATACCCAGACAAGCTCCCCGAACTGACGTGCTCTGCGCAAATTCAAGCTCAGAACTATTCGGTATTAATGGCTTATGACTTTCATGTCACAGACTCTCAAGAGGCCAAGTTAATTGAGGTCAATACCAATGCTGGAGGCTTATGGTTTGCTTGCGGCATTGAAAATCCGCTCAACCAAGCACTTCCCGACAAATTAGCCCAGCGCTTACTCGCCACATTTATTCAGGAATACCGACTATTTACTCAAGACTCACAGGCCAGACCTAAACTCATTGCCATTGTTGATCAAGCACCTGAGCAACAGTTTCTGTATTCGGAAATGCAAGCCTTTGCGCGGCTGTTTAAGCAAGCAGGAATTGATTGCGTGATTACTGACCCTAGTGAAATTAAAGCAAGCAGCTCAGGACTCTATTATAAAGAGCAACACATAGACCTTATTTATAATCGTCATTGCGACTTTTATTTAAACACACCGGAAATGCAAGTTATCGCTCAAGCATGGCAAGAGCAGTCCGTTTGCGTAAGCCCTAACCCTCGCGTCTACGGTCTATTAGCTGATAAGCAACGCATGGCCGACTGGTCACAATCTCCCTTTTTAAGTGATTTGCTCAAGCCCAAAATAGCCCACCGCCTACAACAAGCTATTCCTAAAACGCAACTATTGCATTCATTAGACCAAGATACTTTATGGTCTAAGCGTAAAAAATTAGTCTTTAAGCCGACAACCAGTTATGCCAGTCGCGGCGTGTATATAGGCGATAAATTAACCAAAGGCAAATTCAATAGCTTTGACCCACAAACAACCTTAGTACAAGAGCGTATTAAACCGTCCATCACCACGATAAGCGATGACACACAATTTAAAACCGATTTTCGACTATTTGTTTATCGACACACCATTCTCGCTGCTTGCGCTCGTATTTATCAAGGCCAAGTGACCAATTTGCGCACCCCTAACGGCGGTTTTAGTCAGCTTAAATTAACCAAGTTCATATAAACATGCATATTTTGTTAAAACCTCTTATTCTTGTGCCAGCTCTACTCAGTAGCGCTTGCAGCTTAACCTCCCCTACTCTGGAAAATACACAGTTAATGGAATCTAACGAAATCATTCAAAGCCAAAATGATAACCGACAATATCAAGTATTTACCTTAGATAACGACCTGCAAGTTCTTATTATCTCCGACCCAGATAGCGATAAAGCAGCTGCATCTTTAGATGTTTTTATTGGCAGCGCTAGCGATCCAGAAGATCGCGCGGGACTCGCTCATTTTTTAGAGCATATGCTATTTCTGGGCACTGAGAAATACCCTGATCCAGACGAATATCAAACCTTTATTGCCCAACATGGTGGCTCTCGAAACGCCTTTACTGCAAAGGAACATACCAACTATTTTTTCGATATAGAAAATGCTTCCTTAGAGCCGATGTTAGATCGTTTCAGTCAGTTCTTTACTGCGCCTTTATTTAATCCTGAGTTTGTTGAGCGAGAGAAAAACGCGGTACATTCAGAGTATTTGGGCAAAATAAAAACTGAAAACCGCCGATTTTATGCCGCTATGCAGCAAGCCTTTAACCCCAAAAGTCCCTATGCAAAATTTAGCGTCGGCAATTTAGAAACCTTAGCTGATAGACCTAAAAAAACCGTCCGTGAAGATTTACTTCGTTTTTATAAACAGCATTACTCCGCCAATTTGATGCGCTTAGTAGTTTTAGCCAATGAACCTCTGCCCGTATTAAAAAAATGGGTAACAGATAAGTTCTCAGCCATTCCCAACCAACACAGTACAAAAGAAATTTTTTCTGAGCCATTACTCAATACAGAACAAATGGCACAAAAAATTAACATTAAATCTTTACAGGAAAAACGTGAATTAAGCTTTATGTTTACCCTGCCAGAAGTGCAATCGCACTACCGCACCAAACCAAGCGCGTATTTTCAGTCGTTACTAGGCCATGAAGGTGAAGGCAGCATTATTGCTCTATTAAAAGAGAAAGGCTGGGCGGATGAGCTAAGCACGTCCGCTGGTTTTAGTAATAACGCCCAAGAATCAGGCCTCTATATTGGCATTAATCTGACCCATGCAGGGCTAAAACATGTTGATGATATTAGTGATATTGTTTTCCAATATATTCGTCTTTTACAACAGACCGAGATGCAGCAATGGCTATATAAAGAACAACAGCAACAAGCGCGATTAAAATTTCGTTACCAAGAAAAACGCAACGCTAGCCATACCGTAACTGATCTTGCTCGCAACCTACAGTATTACGCACCACAAGATGTACTACGCGGCACTTACCTTATGGAGCATAGCGAACCCGAAGTCACGCAATCTCTATTACAATTATTAACCCCAGAACGCGTGCTTATCTCCCTAACTAATCAAGATGTCAGTACCGATCAGACAGAAAAAAACTATCATGTGGATTATGCGATAAATCCGATCACACCTGAACTAATAGCGCGCTGGTCAAGCTCCCCAATCAACCCAGCATTAAAGCTACCCGCCCCTAATCCTTTTATACCCGATCAACTGGAGCTGAAAAAAGCAACGACAGAAGCAGCACACCCACAATTGATCCCACAAAGCAATGATATGCAAGTATGGCATCAATTAGACACGAGCTTTAATGTGCCTCGTAGCAATCTTTTTCTAGCTTTGCACTCACCTATTGCCAACAAATCCCCGCGCGATGCACTGCTAAGTTCTCTATTAGCCTCTATTATTACCAAACAACTGAATAGCTACGCTTACCCTGCTAGTTTAGCGGGGTTGCACTACTCTATTTATGCAACCGAACGAGGCTTAAGTATTTCCTTATCAGGTTATGATCAAAAACAACCAGTACTCCTTGAGCGTATTATCGAAGCACTCAAAAAGCCTGAAATAACAGAACAGCGCTTCACCATCTTAAAAAATCGTTTTCAACAAAGCTTAAGTAATGCGCAGAAACAACAACCCTTTCAACAAATCCTTGCTGATATTAAACGCACCTTAGTCGAAAATCGCTGGACCAATGAGCAAAAATTAGCCGCGCTAGGCACATTGACTGAACAAGATCTCATCGAATTTTCCGCGCAATTTTTAAAGCAATTACAACCAACACTGTTAATTCAAGGCAATACCACAGCACAAGAAACCCAGAAGATTGCAGACTTTATTCACGCCCAGCTTGTTTTATCGACGGAAAAGCTTCAAGTTCCAGCGGCTAAAATTATTCAACTCAAAGAAAACTCTTTAAATGCACACCACCTGAACATCGACAATCAAGATGCCGCTTTAGCACTTTATTTCCAAGGACCAGACAAATCAATAGCCGCGCAAGCGAAAATGCAATTATTAGGACGTGTTATATCTTCGGCTTTCTTTGCTGATTTACGCACACGCCAACAATTAGGCTATAACCTTGGCGCAGCCGCATTACCAATGAAAGATGTGCCTGGTATGATTTTTATTCTGCAATCGCCAGTTATTTCTGCGACTGAAATAGAAAGCCGTATTAAAACCTTTATTACAGCTTTTCTACAAGATTTAGAAAACCTAGCCACAGCAGAGTTAGAAACCTATAAAACAGGTTTAATCACCCACCTTCTGGAAAAGGATAAAAACTTACAAAAACGCAGCTATAGAAACTGGCTAGAAATTGACCGTAAAAACTACAATTTTGACACACAAGAGAGCATTGCCTCAGCCGTTAAAACGATTGATAAGGCCAGCTTAATTCAAGCTTATAAAAGCTGGCTAATTGATAACCCTCGTCAATTCCGCAGTTATGCCCTAGGTACGAAATTTATTAAAGAAGATTTTTCTGATGTGCTGCCAATTACTGATAATGATTTGTTTAAACGTGGACACGATAAGCTGTAGATAAAACCCTATTTAGGGACCTGAATTAAATAACACGGGACCATAAAATTTTGTAGGAGCACGAAATATCAACCGAGCAATACCGTGTCACTAATACCGTGTTGGTTGTTTCCTCTAGCAGGATTTTTCCGGAACTTAAAATTGACATAGATATTAAAAAGAATTACTTTAAACGTTAATTTTCCTGATTCATCGGATAATATCAATTATCAGGTCAACTTGACAGGATAAATTGGATAGCAGGCAAATGTGCCTGATTTTCAGGTGAATACTGTGGAATATCAAGGCAAAAG
>JAUVAA010000040.1 GCA_030591965.1 bacterium | reverse complement strand
GTCGCTCGTATGTCTTCACAAAACCAGTTGTTATTCATCTCATTTACTTTATCAATCAAGATAAAGCCAGGCTCTGCATAATCGTAAGTTGAGGACATAATAATGTCCCATAAACGACGTGCTGGCAGTGTTTTTGTGATTTTACAAGCCACTAAGCCGTCTTCATTTTCTACGTAGCCTGTTGAGTGGGGTAAATCACGCCAGAGAATGAGTGATGTGTCAGTTAAGTCTAAGTTATCTTGTTCTAATTCTCTTTGCATGACCGGAAAAGAGAGCGGCCAAGATTTATCCGCTTTTACGGCTTCGACAAATTCTGCAGTGATCAATAAAGATAAGTTGAATTGGCGCAAGCGACCATCTTCACGTTTGGCGCGGATAAACTCCACAACATCAGGGTGGCCAATATCAAATGTCGCCATTTGTGCGCCCCGACGGCCCCCGGCAGAGGAGACGGTGAAACACATTTTGTCGTAGATATCCATAAAGGATAATGGGCCAGAGGTATATGCGCCAGCGCCGGAAACATAAGCATCTTTAGGTCTAAGGGTAGAGAATTCATAACCAATACCGCAACCGGCTTTTAAGGTTAGGCCTGCTTCGTGGACTTTACCGAGAATATCATCCATAGAATCAACGATAGAGCCTGAAACGGTGCAATTAATCGTTGATGTTGCGGGTTTATGATCTTGTGCGCCCGCGTTAGAAATAATCCGACCAGCGGGAATGACGCCTTGGCGTAAAGCCCATAAGAATTCTTGGTAATATTTATCTTGTTTAGCTTTACCTTTTTCTACACTGGATAGGGCTTTAGCAACACGTTGGTACGTGCCATCTATATTTGCATCAACGGCTTCACCCGATTTGGTTTTTAAGCGGTATTTTGTGTCCCATATATCTAAAGAAGCATCTTGTAATGCAATCTCCATGGTGTCGGTGTGAGGTTTGTTGGTCATCTATCTTCCTGTGTAATACTGTTGGATATTTTTCGATTTTTTGTTGTAGAAAATGACAAAAAATGCTGTTAATGAGCGAGTGTTCTATTTTTCGAGCTGGCAATAATAACACAATATATTGTGTTTTATAAAAATATAAATACTATATAGGGTGATTTTGTCGATGCTTGACTTTGTGTTTGTCCGTATGTCATGGCCTTAGGTTGTTTACGTTATTTTCTTAAGGTATTAGCTGTTGTTAGCTTGAATTTTGGTTGGCTTTACCTATACTTAAATGATGCCTTTATAAATTAAGAAGATTATGCCTAAAACGACTACTTTTTTGCCGCACTACGATGCTAATCCTGAATATAACGCTGATTTGTTAAGGAAAAGCTTGCCGTTGATGATTAAAAATAGCATTCCGCCACATCCGATTAACTATGCTGTCTGGTATGAGTATGTTGAAGGTCATAATACAGCCTTAAATGATGCTATTTATCAGGTTATTAATAGTAACCAAGAGCTTACTGAAGGTGCTAGTTTGAAATTATACAAACAGCATATTTGTAATGCCTCGGTGGAATCATTTGAAAAAATTAATTTAAACCTGCAGACGTTACTTAATGATACTGCTGAGAGCGTAGAAAGCTCTAATAATCGAGTCGCGAGTGTTAGTGAAAATCTTGAGGGCAGTGCTCTACAGTTAGAAAAAGTGGATAATTTCAGCGATGCAAATGCTGTTATCGCGGATATTTTGCAGGAAACCAAGCAATTTTCGGAAATAACAGAAACATTAAAATCAAAGCTAAATAGAGCTAATGATGAATTGCTTGTACTACGTAGTGAATTAGCGAGAACGAGAGAAATAGCGACTCGTGATGCATTGACTGGCTTATTAAATCGACGTGCTCTTGATGCTGAATTATCTGACTTAGTAGAACACTCATTAGGCTCTAATCATTGTATATTAATGCTTGATTTAGATAATTTTAAACGGGTTAATGATACTTACGGTCATGTTGTGGGTGATAAGGTGATTCGGTTTGCGGCGGGAATACTAAAGAAGTATGTTGCTCCAGATCATATAGTTGCACGCTATGGTGGTGAAGAGATGCTCGTGATTATGCCAAACACTGAGATCGATAACGCGCTAGCAGTCGCGGAAACTATTAGAGCATCATTGGCAAAAAGTGAGTTAAAGCAAAAAGATAACGGCCAGTCTATTGGTAAAGTGACAGTATCGATCGGTGTCACTGCATTGCATGTAGGCGATAATGTGGAGAGCTTTGTTGCTCGAGCAGACCAAGCTTTGTATGCAGCGAAAAGTGCAGGTCGAAATAAGGTGATGCAAGCATAGTGATTACACTGGCCTTAACGTATCTTTGAGAAATTATCTTAGTATTTGTACTGGATCATCGTTACTTGCGCAAGGTAAGTAGCGGATATTTAATTTGTTAGCGAGCTGCTGTAGAGCTTCGCAGTGTTGCTGAAAATTTTCTTGATAGCTCAATACTCGGTGCTTTTCGCTGGTATCAACGACAATATCTCTATTGTTATCCGTAAATCGATAACGCCCTGTTGCAGGCAGCTGGCTTTCTAGCGGGTCATAAACCAAAATCATGATCACTTCACAATGGCGTGCGAGCTTGGCAAGGTAATGTTCTGCAGCTTTATTCAGTCCGCGAAAGTCGCTGATAATATAAACCAAGCTCCCAGGCTTCACATGCTGACTTAAACGACGCATAACCTGCTCAAAGTCTAGTGCTGTTTGCTCAGGTTGCTGTTGAATCAAGGCATTAAAAAAATGCAAAACCGCTCGTTTACCATTTTGTGGTTTTAATTCTGTACAGGAGTGGTCCGTAAAAATTTGCCCGCCGATGCGATCGCTATGGCGTTGCGCGACCCAAGCAAGTAAGCCGGCAAGTTTGGCGGCTTGTACTGATTTAAATACCCCGCGTGTAGCAAACTGCATAGAGGCGCGGTAGTCAACTGAGATAAATATTGGGCGTTCGCGCTCTTCACGAAAGAGTTTGGTATGTGCTTTTCCAGTACGCGCGGTTACACGCCAATCTATGCTGCGAATATCATCGCCAGGCTGATAAGGCCTTACCTCATCAAACTCCATGCCACGGCCTTTGGTGCGGGATACATAACCACCACTCTGCTGGGCACGAATACGCGAGCGGAATAAATTTAAGGTAGCGGCTGGTTTGGCGAGGTTAATCAGCATCTTTAAATTGACGCTGACGAGTTCATTGGCATCGCTCATGGCACAGCGATGCGGGAAATAAGTTGCTGAATAAAATAATCGCTAGTAATGCCTTCTGCTTCGGCTTCATAAGATAAAATGATGCGGTGACGTAAGACATCAAATGCGAGCTCTTGTATATCTTCTGGGCCGACATAATCTTTACCATTCAGCCATGCTTTGGCGCGCGCGCATCGGTCTAGTGCAATACTGGCGCGCGGGCTAGCGCCGTATTGTATCCAGCTGGCTAAATCTTCACCATAAGCGGCAGGGTTGCGCGTGGCGAGGATGATTTGCAATAAATAATCTTCCAAATTATCCGCCATAAAAATATTAAGTACTTCTTGGCGCGCGTTAAATAGGCTTTCTTGGCTGATGCCTAGGGTAACTTGTTGTTTAGGTTTTCCATTTTGCATTGCTTCATTACGCGCTAAATGCAAAATACGTTTTTCATGCTCAGGTTCAGGGTAGTCAATTTTGACATGCAGTAAAAAACGGTCTAATTGAGCTTCAGGTAGAGGATAAGTACCTTCTTGTTCAATCGGATTCTGGGTGGCCATAACTAAAAAGAGCGGAGGTAATTTATACGTTTCTCCGCCGACAGTGATTTGTCGTTCCGCCATCGCTTCTAATAATGCCGCTTGAACTTTCGCCGGTGAACGGTTGATTTCATCGGCTAGAACTAAATTATGGAATAACGGTCCTTTTTGAAATTCAAAGTTGCCTTGTTCTGGGCGGTAAATTTCAGTCCCAGTTAAATCAGCAGGTAGTAAGTCTGGAGTAAATTGCACGCGATGAAAATCAGCCTGTATGCCTTTGCTTAAGGCATTAATCGCCCTAGTTTTTGCTAGTCCAGGAGCGCCTTCTACTAATATATGCCCATCAGCTAGTAAAGCAATTAACATGCGTTCGACTAATACATCTTGGCCGATAATCTGCTCGCTGATCGTGCTTTTTAATTGTTGAATGGCGATAAGGCTATCGCTAGTGCTGACATCTGACATAGTCTTTGATTAATCCTAATGCGGTTTAATGGAGTTTGTTGTAAGGCGCGGTTTACTAAATTGCACTTAGTAAGTGTAGCTCGTACGATTTTAAATTAAGGCGGTAAAAAAATTCCACAGTTGCTTGTTAAAATAAAGCTTCAGGCACTGCTTTCTCTCCATCAATAGTATCGTCGGTTATTTCGGGTGCAGGTGCTTTTAAAGGTATGTACTGAGTTGGAATAAATTTATTGCGGAAATATTCCCAAGTACTGCTTGGCGATTCTTCTCTCGCCAACAGGCCTTCTTCGGTATCAATAAGGATTTTGCTAATCCCTTCAGGCATAACAAGCTCTTCTTCGGCTTTGTCCTTGAGTGCATAACGCATAAAATCAATCCATAAAGGCAAAGCGGCTTTACCGCCAGTTTCAAAGCGACCAAGACTTTGCGAATTATCGCGGCCTACCCATGCTATACCAACTATATGTGGTGTAAAGCCATTAAACCAAGCATCTTTTTGGTCGTTAGTCGTACCTGTTTTACCTGCTAAATCAGTGCGCTGTAATGTTTTTGCTTTGGTTGCTGTGCCGCGCTGAACAACATCACGTAAAAGCGTATTCATCAGGAAGTTTATTTGTGGCGTAATAATTTGTGGAGCACTCTTTGCTGTGCAGTTTATGCAAGCCGTTAAAGGTTCGGCCTGAAATAAGATGTCTCCGGTACTGGATTCTATGCGCTCAATAAAAAATGGATCGATTAGAAAGCCGCCATTGGCAAAAACTGCATACATACGTGCCATCTGTAGTGGCGAAGCATAACCACTACCTAGTGCAAGGGATAATTTTTGCGGGAGTTGTTTTTCGGTAAAGCCGAAGCGCAATGCGGTTTCTGTTGTGGCTGGAATACCAACTGATCTTAGCAAGCGCACAGATATTAAGTTACGTGACTTCTGTAAAGCAGTGCGAATACTGGTCGGACCATAAAATTTATGGCTGTAATTTTCGGGGCGCCATTCACTTTCTTTTTTAGAATCGCTTGTATCAACGATAGGTGCATCATTAATCATACTGGCAGCAGTGTAGCCATGCTCAAGTGCTGTAGTGTAAATAATAGGCTTAAATCCTGAGCCTGGCTGACGTTTTGCTTGGATTGCGCGGTTATATTTATTATTAAAGTAAGCGTAGCCACCGGAGAGAGCTAAAATGGCGCCATTTTTCGGGTCTAACGCAACGAATGCACTTTCTGCTTGTGGGATTTGTGCGAGTCGCCATTGGCCATCAACTTTTCTCAGGCGAATGGTATCCTGGAGTTTAATAATATCCAAGAATGAGCTTATGGTTTGCTTTTTTTTGCTATGCGGATCATATTTTGTGCTCCATGGGCTATCTTTCCAATAGAGCGTAACGGTTTCTTCTTGAGTTTGTACTGTGAGTTGTTTTTTGTTAATTTCTAGTACGGTAGCGGGAATGGTGTCGCCAATTTTATTGCTAGCTTTAAGTGTCAGTTTTTGTGCTTTATTAGTTTGATAGCTATAGCGCTCAGAGTAGCTATGTAAATTGTTACGTAAGGCGTTGACTGCGGTGTTTTGTAAGTTTGATTTAATTGTTGTATAAACTTTTAAGCCAGTGCTATAGGCTGTCTCTTCGCCATAGAGGTTGATAATTTCATTGCGCACCATTTCTGCGATATAAGGCGCATAGAGCTCTCTTTGTGTGGTGTAACTGCTAGCTGTAATAGGTGCTTGGGATGCTGTATCGTAATCTTGTTGGTTGATATGCTCTAAGTCTAGCATGCGCTTTAATACATAGTTACGGCGTAATAAGGCGCGACTAGGGTTAGATATTGGGTTGTAGCTTGATGGGGCTTTTGGTAAGCCAGCAATCATACTTAATTCAGCTAATGTTAATTCAGCGAGAGGGCGGTTGTAATAGATCTCCGCAGCAGCGGCAATGCCGTAAGCGCGCTGGCCTAGGTAGATTTTATTGAGATATAGTTCGAGGATTTCATCTTTAGTAAACTCTTGTTCAATTTGAAAGGAAAGGATGATTTCCTTTATTTTTCTGGTGTAGGTTTTTTTGTTGCTCAGTAAAAAGTTACGTGCAACTTGCATAGTGATTGTGCTGCCGCCTTGTTTCTTTTTACCGGTAAGGATTAGCTGTACGATAGCACGAGACAGGCCCTTGAAGTCAACGCCATAGTGACTATGAAAGCTGCCATCTTCAGCAGCAATAAAGGCATTAGTGAGTGTTTTAGGTGTTTCGGCTATGGTGGTTGGCGTGCGTATTTTTTCGCCAAATTGTTCTATTAATAACCCATCTTGACTGTAAATATTTAAGGGCTGTGTATATTGGACGTTGCGTAATACGTTAATGTCAGGCAGCTCAGTAATGAGTTGTTGGTAAGCAAAATAGCCAATTAATAAGCTTATGACGGCGCAGGAGATTAATATTGTGCCTGCCCATTTGATGATTTTTATTAAACGCATCGGTTATTTTCGTAATAATTTCTAAATATGAGGCATTATACTAAGTATGCTAAGTTTGTATCGTGATAACTTTAGCCTAGGAGCGAGAATTCAATAATACCCGAGTCTGACTTGTCTTTTGATTCCACGAGCGCACTAGAAAAACAGTTGCGTAGCTCGCTATGCGCCAGTTTTCCTAACACGCCCGTGAAGTCAAAATCCTGTGCCATACTTTCGGGTATTATTAAACTCTCGCTCTTTAGAGATGAGCGCTACTCTAATTTATAGATAGTTTGGTGGCTTAAAACTTTAGACTAGGTAATATAGAGTGGCTTGATTAAGTGCGTGGTGAGACTTATAAGTCTTGAGATAAGAAAAGAAGAAAAATAAAACTAACAATGTTTTCAATGTGTTATATTTATTACTTGCATTAAGTTGTTAAGTTTTTTTGTAAAGATAGTTTCAAAATATAAAAAGGTGGCTATACTTCCTATTAGCTTGGTATATTGTTGGTAAGTTAACTAGTCAATTCCGAAATGTCATTGTCTAAAATAAAAGAGTTTCTACATGAAATGGTTAAATCGTAAGCATGATCATCTTCTTGGCATCGATATCAGCTCTGCTGCTATTAAATTACTAGAACTAAGCAAGACCGGCGCAAGATATAAAGTTGAGAGCTATGCTGTTGCTCCCTTGGCTCAAAATGCAGTAATTGATAATAATATCTCCAATGCTGAGATGATTGCTGAGACTATCAAAGTTGCATTAAAGCAGTCAGGAACACGAACCCGTCACGCATGTGTAGCCATTGCTGGCTCCTCGGTGATGACTAAAATGATCACCATGTCTGCTCATTTATCGGAAGATGAAATGGAAGAGCAAATCATGGTTGAAGCTGATCAATATATCCCTTACTCCTTAGATGAGGTTCGTTTAGATTTTGAAGTACAGAAAGTCAATGAAGCGAACCCTGAATTAGTGGATGTTTTGTTGGCTGCCTCACGCCGTGAAAATGTTGATGAGCGTGTTGATGTTTTGGCTCAAGCAGGCTTGACGGCAAGTATCATCGATGTCGAAGCGTTTGCCATGGAAAATGCATTTGCTTTGTTAAGAGATCAATTACCCAATAGTGACGACGAGCAAACCATTGCTATTGCTGATATTGGCGCAACGATGACTACATTGAATATTTTGCACCAAGGCCGTGCAATTTATACCCGAGAGCAGGGTTTTGGTGGTAAGCAGTTGACTGAAGAAATTCAGCGCCGATATGGGCTTTCTTATGAAGAGGCGGGCTTAGCTAAGCGACATGGTGGTTTACCGGATAACTATAATAGTGATGTTTTAGGGCCTTTTAAGCGTGCTTTAGTACAACAAGTTGCTCGATCACTACAATTTTTTATTTCATCGAGTGCCAACCGTAGTATAGACAGTGTAGTCTTGGCTGGAGGTTGTGCGTCTATAGCAGGAATCGATAAATTAGTTGAGCAAGAATTAGGTCTGCCTGCTTTTGTCGCTAATCCTTTTATAAATATGGCGCTGTCTAATAAAATTAAACCACAAAGCTTAAGTAATGATGCTTCAGCAATGATGATTGCTTGTGGTTTAGCATTAAGGGGTTTTGATTCATGACTCGAATTAATTTATTGCCTTGGCGTGATGGGTTACGCAAGCAAAGGCAAGAGCAATTTATTATAGGTATCGCTGCCGCTTCCATAGTGGCTGTCGTTATTTTGTTTGCTGTACAAATGTATTTAGATGGGCGTATTGCTGAGCAGCAAGATAAAAAGCGTATTGTTATAGCGAAAACCGCAGAACTCAATTTGATTACTGCTAAAATTAAAGATATTCAGGCACAAAATCTAATTTTACAAAATAAGCGCGAGGCTATACAGGTGCTACAGAAAAGTCGACCTGAAATTGTTCATTTTGTCGATGAGATTGCTAAGGTGACGCCTGAAGGTGTGTTTCTTACGCGGCTGAAGCAAACGGATAATAAGGTAATATTGAATGGCAAGACACAATCAAACGCACGAGTATCAGCGTTTATGAGAAATGTTGAAACGTCTCATTGGTTAGTTGATCCAGCACTTAATATTATTAAGGGTACTAATAAGAATAGTCAGTTAAGTGATTTTACTTTACATACTAAGCAGTGGAAAAGTAAAGCTGAAGATGAGGATATGTAATGGATCTTTCTGAAATTAATTGGGATTTAAATGAGGCTGGAGCTTGGCCTAATCCTATTAAGCTTGCAGCAGGCGTCTTGGTTTTTTTGTTAATATTAGGCGGTGGGTTTTATCAATTTACCAGTGACCAATTGACTAAATTAGAGGCAGAGGAAAAAGCGGTAACTGATGCATTGAATAGTTATCAGCATGCATGGCGTATGGCTTTAAATTTAGAACTGCATCAAAAGCAGTTTAAGCAAATAGAATCATCTTTAACTGAGATGATGAAGCTTATGCCTACTAAAGCTGAGGTTGCGAGTTTGTTGATTGATATTTCACAAACAGGGTTATCCAGTGGTTTAGAGTTTGAGTTGTTTAAGCCTGCAGGAGAAGTGAAGAAAGGTGACGTTATTGAATTGCCTATCAATATCAAAGTGCTAGGCGAATATAGTGAGTTAGGGCTTTTTATTAGTGGCTTAGCAACCTTACCTAGAATTGTTACCATTAAAAATTTACAAATTTCTCCGACAAAAAGTGATTCACTTTTGTCTATGAATGCTGTGATTACAACTTATCGAGATGGCGGCGAAAAATTAGATAAGGAATCAAATGTGATGGATAACAGCGCCTTAGTTTGTCTTGAGCGTGAAGGGTTAGTCGTGCCTGGGTGTAAAAAACAAAGTGCGGTGGCTATTCCATATCCAGAGCTTAATGATAGCTTGAAAGAAAAAAGAAATAAGACTAAGCCGATAAATATTAAGCCTATTGAGCCTGTTCCCCCTGTTAGTAATTTTTTATTCAATCCTGATGGTTTAAGAGATCCATTTCGAGCACTTGAAAAAAGTATCGAAAATGCTGCTGAGCAAAAAGTTACGGCGAATGGAATACATCCAGACTTTAACCGTCATAAAGAGGAGTTAGAAAGTTTTTCTTTGGATACTTTAAGGATGGTTGGAACGGTGCAAATGAAGGATGTTTTGTGGGGATTGATTAAAGCCAATGATGGTACAATTCATCGCGTTAAAGGCGGAAATTATTTGGGCAGAAATCACGGACGTATATTACGTATTTTTCAGGATAAAATAGAAATAATGGAGATTGTTCCAGATCAACCTGGGGCATGGCGTGAGAATCAAGCAACAATAGCGCTATCTGAGTGAGCTGGGGATTAATATGAATATTAAGCAAGGTGGTTTTTGTATGAGCTTTTTAAAGCAATGGTCGTTATTACGTGTACTGTTGCTAAGTACTTTATTATTGGGGCAAGTTTCCTTGGCCGCCGCTGAAGGTGTTGTACTTAGTGCTGTTGATTTTAATGCTTTATCTGGGGATAACTTGCAGTTGTCTTTTGAAATGACAGGTAATGTTGTTAAGCCAAAAGTATTTCATACCGATAATCCCGCAAGAATCGTTTTGGATTTTGATGGTGTTAAAAGCGGTCTAAAACAGAAGAAAAATGTGGTTAATGCGGGTGGGATCAATAGCTTTTTTGCCGTCGAGTCGGGAGATAGGCTGAGAGTGGTGATCAACTTACTAAAGCTTGTTGCTTATGATGTTAAGCTGATTGATAACCGCGTTATTGTGACATTAAATAGTTCGGGGAGAATGGCACGAGACAGCCATAAAAAATTAACAGAGAAAACATTAACTCAGTTTGCTAGTTTAATTCCGGAGCAAGCGATTAATAAAATTGATTTTCGGCGCGGGACAAAAGGTGAGGGGCGATTATTGATTTATTTATCTAACCCCAATACCGTTGTTAATACCCAGGAAAAAGCCGGAAAAATTGAGCTAAGCTTTTTAAATACCACTTTAGCACCGGCTTATGTTAAAAAAATGGATGTGCTGGATTTTGCAACGCCTGTTTCAATGATCGAAGCTAAAAAGTCAGGTTCTAGAGTTAAAGTGATCATTACACCAGCGAATGTTGATTATGCTTATTCTTCATTTCAGGCGGATGGTGTATTAACGCTTGAAGTGAGGCCGATAAGTACTGCCGAGGAAGAAGAAAAACGTAGAAATAAGTTTCCTTATATTGGTGAGCGTTTGTCGTTGAACTTTCAGGATATTGAAATTCGTTCAGTATTACAGATCTTAGCGGATTTTACTGACCTCAATATTTTGGCGTCTGATTCTGTTACTGGAAATCTGACGTTACGTCTAAATGATGTGCCTTGGGATCAGGCTTTAGATTTTGTTATGAAATCTAAAGGGTTGGCTAAACGCCAGGCAGGTAATGTTATTTTAGTGGCACCTACTGCGGAGATACGTAAATTAGAAGAAGAAGAAATTGAATCACAAAAGGTTGCTAAGCGGTTAGAGCCTTTAAAAACTGAATATATCCAAATTAATTATGCAAAAGCAGAAAATTTCAGGAATATATTGCTAGGCAACTCATCTATCAGTGCTGATGGCTGTACTGTCTCTGCGGGCGCTAGTACTAGCGGTGGGAGTGGTGGTTCTAGTTCTACTAGCTCTTTTAATAGTAGTAACAATAATAGCAGTGGCAATAGAGGCTCAGAAGATGATAATTTTTCTTTGTTATCTCAGAGAGGGACGGCTATTGTAGATTCGCGAACTAACACTTTAATTGTTAAAGATACCTCTAAAAATTTAGAAGAAATTAGCAAAATGATACAGTTGCTCGACAGGCAAGTGCGTCAAGTTCTGATTGAAGCGCGAATTGTGATTGCTGAAGAGGGCTTTGCTCAGGAGTTAGGGGTTAAATTTGGGGCTGCTTATACCGGTGGTGATTTTGCAATTGGAGGATCTACGGGAGGTGATACTGCTAATGTTGTTGGGCCGATTTTCTCAAATCTAGCGGCTTCTAATCCTTATGGGGCGTTAGGAATGACTTTAGCAGATGGTGCAAATTATGTGCTTAATTTAGAAATTACCGCATTGCAGGATGATAGTAAAGCAGAATTCGTTTCTAATCCTAAAGTGCTTACATCTGATCGTTGCAAAGCTCTCATAGAGCAAGGTAATGAGATTCCTTATAAAACGGTGAGTCAAGACGGGACTAATATTGAATTTAAAGATGCTAAGATTAGTTTGGAAGTAACGCCTCAGATTACTCCGAGTGGTAGTGTTATTATGGAGTTGAAAGTCAAAAAAGATACGCCGGGGGCTTTCCAAAACGATGGACAACTTGCTCTAAGTACGCGCTCGGTAGAAACTAGTGTACGTATTGAGGATGGGGAAACAGTCGTTTTAGGTGGAGTATTTGAAAGTGAATCGAGAAATTCAATAAGTTCAGTGCCGTGGTTTTCTGATTTACCTCTCGTGGGTTGGATGTTTAGGAAGACGGTTGATTCAGACACGAAAAATGAATTACTGATCTTTATTACACCGAAAGTTGTTAAAGATTCGATGAGAATGCGTTAGTAAACTTCAATTACAACAAAAAAAGGGGCATAATGCCCCTTTTTTTATGAATAATAAAATGTTAATGAATAAAAAAAGTATATATTTAATTGGATTGATGGGCGCAGGCAAAACGACGATTGGCCGTTTATTGGCAAAGTCGCTAGGCTTAGCATTTTATGATAGCGATAAAGCTATTGAGGATATAACTGGGGTCGATATTGCGACTATTTTTGAGTTTGAAGGTGAAAAAGGCTTCAGAATTCGAGAAAGTAAGATGATTAAGGAGCTCACGCAACTTGAAGATATTGTTTTAGCCACAGGCGGTGGAGTTATTTTAGATCAAGAAAATCGAGAGCATTTAAAAGAAAATGGATTTGTTGTCTATTTACAGTGTTCCGTTGACAGGATTGTGGATCGAACGTCACGTAATTCACAGCGTCCTTTGCTGAATGTGGATAATCCAAAAGAAAAAATACAAGCACTGCTCAATGAAAGAGAGGATTTGTACTTGTCCTGCGCTGATTTTGTTATTGATAGTGGGCAAATGCAGAGCAAGCTTGCGGTTAAGGAAATCCTTAAAGAATACACAGAAAAATATAATTAATAATGAATACTATACAAGTCCACTTAGGCGATAGAAGCTACCCTATTTATATGGGCGAGGGTAATTTAAATAATCCAGAATTATTGACTCAGCATATTAAGTCTAAGCAGGTAGTCGTGGTAACTAATGAGACTATTGCTCCCTTGTATTTACAGAATGTTATAGCGCATTTGCAGCAATATCAAATTGAAACCGTTATTTTGCCCGATGGTGAGCAATATAAAACACTGGCAAGTATGGATATTATTTTTGATGCTTTGTTGACTAAGCAATATAGCCGTAATGCCACTTTGATTGCTTTAGGCGGTGGAGTGATTGGAGATATCGCTGGTTTTGCTGCGGCGTGTTATCAGCGGGGTATTCCTTTTATTCAAATTCCAACGACTTTATTAGCACAAGTCGATTCTTCGGTTGGCGGGAAAACAGGTGTAAATCATGCTTTAGGTAAAAATATGATAGGCGCATTCTATCAACCGCAGTGTGTGATTATTGATATTAAGGTGCTAGATACACTGGATGATCGTCAATTAGCGGCAGGTATCGCTGAGGTAATTAAATATGGCTTAATCCGCGATGCTGAATTTTTTGCTTGGATAGAAGCTAATATCGAGAAAATATTGGCACGAGATAAGCAGGCATTAACTTATATTATTGAGCGATCTTGTTTGAGCAAAGCAGAAATTGTTGCAGCTGATGAAAGAGAGTCTGGTATTCGTGCCATTTTAAATTTAGGCCATACTTTTGGGCATGCTATTGAAACAGGTGCTGGCTATGGAACATATTTGCATGGTGAGGCTGTTGCCATTGGAACTTGTCAAGCTGCAGATTTATCACGACGTATGGGTTGGCTAAGCGATGCTGATGTCAGGCGTATTGTTGATCTTTTCAAGAAAGCGTTGTTACCTACTGAGCCCCCAGTTAACTTATCAGCTGAAGAGTGTATTAAGTTAATGGCCGTTGATAAGAAAAATGTTGATGGTGAAATCCGACTTATTTTATTAAAGTCTATAGGTGAAGCAAGTTTGCCTATCGGCGTTGACAAAAGCCAGTTGCTTGAAACTTTAAATGAATATGGGCGTAGCAAGTGACTTTTCTAAGTATTTAGAATCTATGCAAACTGATGAGCAGCAATACGTAAATCATAAGCAGGCGGTTAATTTACTAAGTATTGAGCGTGAGCAAAAGTTAGATTTGTTGATGCATTTAATTACTAATTTACAACAGCCTCTGATATTACAAGGTGTGTTGGGCGTCGGCAAGACAACGTTACTGTCAGCGGTTGAATCGAGAAAGACTGGTTCTACCGATACATTTTTATTAAATCTTGTACAGCAAGCAAGTTTTGAGTCGATTCATGCTCAAATAATTGAATTTATAAAGAGTACTCGCCAATTAGAGTATCACTCATTGGCTGATGCACTGGAAGCTTATGCTCAGCAAGAGATGCAGTTAGTCTTATTGGTCGACGATGCCGATCAATTGGTTTCCGGATTGATGAGCGCGCTAATTGACTTCGGGACAAAATATTCAGCGTTACGTTTGGTGTTTGCGCTTACAGCTGAAGAGTATAAAGAAAAGAGTCAATTAGAAAAGGTACAGGCTAACTGTCATTTTGTTGTGTTGCCTGCCTTAAATATTCGGCAATGCGAGGCTTTTATTTGCTCTTTGCTGGAGCAAGAGGCAAGCATATATACAATTAAGGATATTGATAGCGCTTTTGTTAGTGAAGTATATCGAGAAACAAAAGGGAATCCCGGAGAAATAAGTGCCATTATAAAATTGGCCAATAAGAGGCGTTTTTCTAACAGCGCAATGCTGGCTCTTATTGTTGTTGCTGTGTTTATTTGTTCGGCTTTTGTCAGTGTTTTTTTGTGGCAGGAGGCGAAGCAAGGAAATTTAACGCGAGTACGAGAGCCTACTCAAGCTACAGTTGAATTAATTAAGCCGCCTCCTGAAATAGCGGTGCAGAAAACAATAAAAACTGAAGTATCGGCTGAATTAAAAGAGCCTGAATTGCCTTTTGAAAAGCAAATGATTCAGTTGCCTGTAATAGTTAGTGCATCCCCGCTAATAGAAATGCCCGTGGAGCCAGTAGTAGGTGAGGTAGACGTTAAGCCGACAGGTAGTGTTGATAAAAAAGTTAATATTGAGCAAATGCCTGATAAAGTCGATGAATTGAAGGTGGGTGAGGCCTTGATCAAGCAAGAGAGTAAGGTCGAAGTAATTAAAATTGAGCCAGAAAAGAAAGCTGAAGCTCCTGTTTTCGCGTTAAATGCGCAAGATGACCGGAAGTGGGTTTTGGAGCAAAAAGAATGGCAATACACTTTACAATTAATGGCTTTGTCGGCAAAAGATAAATTACTCGAAGAGCAGGAAAAATACTTGCGCTTGGGGGTTAAAACCTTTTATTTAGAAAGGAAGGTTAAGCAGTCAAAAAGCTATGTATTGCTTTATGGCGTTTTTGCTTCTATTGATGAAGCAAAAAAGCAAATGCAAAAATTACCTAAAGCTTTGCAAAAATCATGGCCTAGGAAATTTTCTGCAATTCAAAAAGATTTGTAATACACACACGTATAGACGATAGATAAATAGTATAAAGGAGTTGGAAAATGAATGAATTACAAAACGATAGATTTATTCGAGCTTTATTAAAGGAGCCTGTAGATAAAACGCCTATATGGATGATGCGCCAAGCTGGCCGTTATTTGCCCGAGTATCGAGAGTTGCGCGCACAAGCGGGTAGTTTTATGAATCTCTGTACTAATCCAGAATTGGCATGTGAAGTGACTTTGCAGCCTTTAGAACGTTTTGATTTTGATGCGGCTATTTTATTTTCGGATATTTTAACTATTCCTGATGCGATGGGCTTGGGTTTGTATTTTACCGAAGGAGAAGGGCCAAAATTTGAACGACCAGTGCGGACGGCTGCAGATATCGATAAGCTGCCAATTCCAGACCCAGAAATGGAATTGAAGTATGTTATGGACGCAGTGCGTTTAATTAGAAAAAATTTAAATGGCCGTGTGCCTTTGATAGGTTTTTCCGGTAGTCCGTGGACCTTGGCTACTTATATGGTTGAAGGTAGTAGCAGTAAGACTTTTTCTAAAGTAAAAGGCTTGATGTTTGAACAGCCTCTGCTAATGCATAAAATGTTGGATAAGTTAGCTCAGTCTGTTGCCTCTTATTTGAATGCGCAAATTGCGGCAGGTGCTCAAACAGTAATGCTATTTGATACATGGGGTGGATCGCTGGGTACGGAAGAATATATGGAATTTTCTTTGCGCTATGCCCAGCAGGTGCGGTCTTTACTAAATACTAATGTTAATGGTCAGAAAGTGCCTACTGTTTTATTTACAAAAGGTGGTGGGCAGTGGTTGGAAGCAATGGCGGATACTGGGTATGATGCTTTAGGCTTGGACTGGCAGACGGATATAAAATTGGCTCGCGCGCGGGTAGGTGATCAAGTTGCATTGCAGGGTAATATGGATCCGATTACGCTTTATGCTAACCCAGAGGTTATTAAAGCAAAAGTCGGTATGATATTGGAAAAATATGGTGCTGGATCGGGTCATGTGTTTAATTTAGGGCACGGTATCTTGCCTGATATTAATCCGGAGCACGTTAAAGCAATGGTTGATGCGGTGCACGATTTGAGTGTGAAATATCACGGGTAGGGAAGAAAATGAAACGGTTTATCTGGGTTGCACTAATTGTTCATAGTATTAGCGTAAGTTATGCTCAAAGCATCTGGGATGCAAAGACGGAGAATCTGAGTAAGGATAATTCGGATATTGTAGTCTACAGAAGCCCTACTTGTGGTTGTTGTGGTAAGTGGTTGGCGCATTTAAATGCGCATGGCTTTAATGTGACAGATAATGTCGTGGATGATGTGCAAGAAATAAAAGATCAATTCGGCGTTAATTCGTCGTTAGCTTCATGTCATACCGCTATTATTAATGGCTATGTTATCGAAGGGCATGTGCCTGCGGGCGATATAAAGACTATGCTAAAAAACAAAGATAACATCAAGGGATTGGCTGTGCCGGGAATGGTGGCTGGAACGCCAGGAATGGAAATGGGAGATCGAAGGTCTCCTTTCAAGGTCATTGCTTTTGATGCGAGTGGGCAATTAAAAGTTTATAAAAACTATAGTAAATATTAAAACTTGTTTGTTTTTGTTGGCAGTATTCAAGGCTGGACTTGAATGCTGCCTTTATTTTGTGGGTAGAGCCATCGTTTATAGTCGTAAAATTATAAAAGAAGAGGCTTATCTAAAGTCCAGAAATCCCCGTTACCGACCAGTTGTCAGAATCCATAATACCTTCTAAGTCTGACTCTTCCTCGTACTGTATTTGGCAAGCATATTTTTTGAAAAAAGCAGCGCCTGAAGGTGGGCTTAATTCGATTTCTGCATTAATAATATACTTATAATTCCCTAGCGACCAAGACTGTAGTGGTTGAGAGGGAAATGTAATATTGGTTTCGTTGTCGATCTCTTCCCTAATTTCCTTATTACATTGCATGAAAGCATAGTTAGTCATAGACGTGCTGCTGGCATACCTGCTGCCTTCGTCATCGGAATCAACTAAAAAAAGATCAGAGACAACTACCTTCATAACTAAGGGCATAATAGCTTCTTTCTGGAACATAATTAATCCAATAAGTGCCGCGATAAATAGAGTGGGGAGAAGGAAATTTTTCATGTTTATGTAGGAGTTTGAGAGTTAACAATTGGCTTATTTTAGCAGAAAAGAATGGAGAGTATATTAAGGAATAAATATGACTGTATAGTTAGGTTGTAAATGAGGCGGTAATTTAAAGATTGTAATAGAAAGTGTTTTTTGAAAACTAATCTAATTATCAAGAGGATAGCTTGCTTGTGTCGGCTCGATGCTAATCGAAGTGTAGAATATCTTGACATGGTGTTTAAAGTTGATAGAATTGATTCCACTCAAATGGAATGGTGTCATCATTAATTATGATGTTACAGGATGTAACCAATGCTTTCGACATTTGTTGAAAGGTTATATATTTACTTTTAGGAGGTAATAATGGCTGCTACTACTGATTCAGTGAAAGCTGATGCTTCAGAAGCCCCACTACTTAATAAAGTTAACCTGTGGGCAGGTTTAATGCTTTATTTGGTATTCTATTCATTTATTCGTTGGTACGAAGGTGTTTACGGATGGTCTGCTGGTTTAGATTCATTCGCACCTGAGTTCGAAACATATTGGATGAATATGTTATATATCGAATTAGTTATGGAAGTGGTAATCGCTTCTACACTATGGGGATATATCTGGAAAACACGTGATCGTAAAGTTATGTCTATCACTCCTCGTGAAGAGTTAAGAAGACATTTCGTTCACTGGACATGGTTAGTAATGTACGGTTGGGCTATCTACTGGGGTGCTTCATACTTCACAGAGCAAGATGGTAC
>JAUVAA010000029.1 GCA_030591965.1 bacterium | reverse complement strand
CCGTTAAGTTTTTTCAAGAGGTATATCATTTTATCCCTGCTATTTTAGAGATGGATGATGATCAATTAACGTTGAAACTGCTGACTTTTATTGATTTAACCTTGGTCGGTAGCTTGACAGTTATTGTCATGTTTAGCGGTTACGATAATTTTGTTTCTCGTTTGGATATTGAGGAGGGTACAGAAAAATTATCTTGGTTAGGAACGCATGATTATGGTTCCTTAAAGATGAAAGTTGCATCGTCCATTGTGGCTATTTCATCAATACATTTATTGAAAATATTTATGAATGTAGAGCAGATTGCTAATGATAAATTGCTTTGGTATGTGCTGATTCATTTAACCTTTGTACTCTCGGCCTTTATGATGGGGTTGTTAGAAAAAAAGAGGAAACATTGAGTCAGTTATTATTGCTAGGTACCTCAGCTTGTCATTTGTGTGATCAAGCTGAAGCTTTAGTTGTGCAATTAAAAATTCCTTTTACAAAAGTTGATATTGCTGAGCAGGAGCAATGGCAGGAACGTTATGCGATTAAAATTCCTGTGTTGTTAGATTTAGAATCACAAGAAGAATTGTGCTGGCCATTTTCGAGTGAAGATATATTGCACTTGTGGGAGCGGCTTTAGCCGCGATAAGGTCAGTTTTGGCAGCTAAAGCACAACATAGCAAAGATTTTAGAAAAGGCCGATATTCTGAGAATAATCGAATTTATTTACTGACTACGGTGACATATCAGCGGCAAAAAGTTTTTTGCTGATATTGTTTTGGGTAGAATTGTCATACAAGCAATGCGCTAATAAGAGCAGGAAGGAAAAGTAAATAGCTTAGCTTTTGTAGTTATGCCAGGTCATTTTCATTGGCTTATTAGTTTGCAAAATGGTTGGAGTTTGGCCGAAGTAATGCGCTCTGTTAAAGGTGCTTCTTCATATAAAATACAGAAAATTCGACGTAAATTAAGTGAAATAAAAGCACATCAACCTTTGTGGCAAAATGGATTTCATGATCATGCATTACGCAGAGAAGAGGATTTACAGAAACTAGCTCGTTATCTTGTTGCTAACCCATTGAGAGTAGGCTTGGTAAAAAAGATAGGTGACTACCCTTTGTGGGATGCCATATGGCTTTAATAGTGGGAGCGGCTTTAGCCGCGATTATTATAATCACTTTTCGTTACAAATCGTGGCTAAAGCCATTCCCACCTTCAAGCTGCTTTCATTTTTGCGTGCTAATTCTAAAAATTGATTACTCAATAAACCTGAAATAACTATGACAAACTACAGAATAGAAAAAGATAGCATGGGTGAGTTACAAGTACCTGCTGATGCTTTATATGGCGCGCAAACTCAGCGAGCAATTAATAATTTCCCGATTAGTGGT
Organism: bacterium; assembly: GCA_030591965.1. Lineage (GTDB taxonomy): Bacteria > Pseudomonadota > Gammaproteobacteria > Methylococcales > Methylomonadaceae > Methyloprofundus. The sequence continues at coordinate 18,846 of JAUVAA010000029.1, read as the reverse complement.
TTAATGATGCCGCCTGCTTTTATTAAGACAGTGGCGCTAATTAAACAAACTGCTGCTAAAGTAAATATAGACTTGGGTGTTTTAGATGCTGAGCGAGGTCAGTCCATTATTCAGGTTGCTGGGCAAATTATTCAGGGTGAGCATGCGGATCAATTTCCTTTAGATATATTTCAAACAGGCTCTGGTACCAGTACCAATATGAATGTCAACGAGGTTTTGGCGCATTTAGCTTCTGCTATCAGTACTGAAGCTGTCGGTGCAAATGATCACGTTAATATGGGACAAAGCAGTAATGATGTGATTCCAACGGCGATACATATTAGTGCGGCTTTAGAATGTCATCGTCAATTACTGCCTGCTTTAACGCATTTAGCCGAAACTATCGAAACGAAAGCTGAAGCTTGCCAGCACTATACAAAAACAGGACGTACGCATTTAATGGATGCGATGCCAATGACTTTAGCGCAAGAACTAGGTGCTTGGGCATTACAAATTCGCAATGGTATTGTCCGAGTGCAAAGCGCCCTGCCCCGCATTCAAAAATTGGCACAAGGTGGAACGGCCGTTGGTACGGGAATTAATGCCCACCCTGAGTTTGCCGTTAAATTTGCACAAACAGTGAGTGCTGCAACTGATATAGACTTTACACCGAATGATTCATTTTTTGAAAGCTTAAGTTGTCAGGATGCAATTGTTGAATTATCGGGGCAATTAAAGACAATCGCTGTTAGTTTGATGAAAATAGCCAATGATTTGCGCTGGATGAATAGTGGCCCATTGGCAGGTTTAGGCGAAATTGAATTAACCGCATTACAGCCTGGCAGTAGCATTATGCCAGGTAAAGTAAATCCAGTAATTCCTGAAGCAACGACTATGGTTGCTGCGCAAGTGATTGGTAATGATGCGACAATTACGGTTGCCGGCCAATCAGGTACTTTTCAGTTAAATGTTATGTTGCCAGTGATTGCTTATAATATTTTACAAAGTATTGAAATCATCAGTCAGGTGAGTCTTGCGTTGGCTGATACTGCAATTGCTGATTTCAAGGTACGTGAGGATAATTTACAACAGGCATTAACGAGAAACCCAATTTTAGTGACTGCGTTAAATCCAATTATTGGCTATGAGCAAGCGGCAAAAATTGCCAAAGCAGCTTATAAACAAGGCCGACCAATTATTGATGTTGCTGAGGAAATGACGGATATTTCTCGTTCGGAGTTAGAGAAAATTTTAGAGCCTAAGCATCTTGCTGAAGGCGGGGTAAATTAATTTATAAGAGCTATCTGCATAACCCAGATATTCAATAACCGTGTTAATGATTTAGTTTATTTAGACTTATGCCGCAATTTTCATATAAAGCACGTAACGAGCTTGGGAAAAGCATTGAAGGCCTGGTTGAGGCAGAATCTCAAGCGGTTGCAGCAAAAGTGCTGGCTAGTCGAGGAATGACACCGGTATCGATACAGAAAGCGGCGATTAATACCGATGTTATGGAGGACTTTAATCAATGGCAGGCAATGAATGCTTTAGGTTTGACCGATTTGATTTTATTTACTCGGCAAATGTACAGCTTAAGCAAGGCAGGTGTGCCGATTATTAGAGCTATCCAAAGCTTAAAGACATCGACACGAAATAAAGCATTGGCCAGTGCTTTAGGTGATATTACTAAGTCATTAGAGGCTGGGTTGTCATTAAGCCAGGCTTTTGGGAAGCACCCGCGGATTTTTGATACTTTGTTTCGTAGTATTATTGCAGTGGGTGAATCCTCGGGCTCTGTAGACCAGGCTTTTTATCAGATTTCTCAATACTTGGAGCGTGAAAAAGAAACCCAAAGTCGTATAAAATCAGCGATACGCTATCCGATTATGGTAATTGTAGCTATCGGAATTGCACTGGCAATTGTTAATATTTATGTAATTCCTGCGTTTAAAGGCGTATTTGATAAAATAAATGCAGAACTGCCTTGGCAAACCACTTTATTAATTAATACCTCTGACTTTTCGGTGGCTTATTGGCCGTATATATTAGGCGCTATTGTTGTTTCTATCGTTGCCTTTAAAACCTATATTAATAGTGTTGCCGGTCGCTTGCGCTGGGATCAGTTTTTATTGACGATACCGATTATTGGAACCATTATTTCGCGTGCAACTATGGAGCGTTTTTCACGTTCATTTGCGATGATCCTTAGTTCAGGAGTCCCTTTGATTTTGGGTATTAATATTGTTGCTGGTGCCGTGGGCAATACTTTCGTGGGTTCTAAGCTAAAGCAAATGGCTATTGGTATTGAGCGAGGTGACACTATTAGCCGTATGGCGATGGCAACACAGCTCTTCCCTGCCCTAGTTATTCAGATGATTATGGTGGGTGAAGAAACAGGTAATATCAGTGATATGCTGCTTGAAGTGGCTGATTTTTATGAGGCTGAAGTCGATGCGGAAGTGAAAAATTTAGCTATTGCGATAGAGCCTATTTTATTATCGGTGATTGGCGCAATGGTGCTGGTTTTAGCATTGGGTATTTTCTTACCAATGTGGAATTTGTCTTCCGCAATGAAGTGATAGCGTATTAAATATGAAACATTTTAACCCTGAACTGATTGTTTTTGATCTTGATGGTACTTTGGTTGATTCCGTTCCAGATATCGCGATAGCAATTAATAAGATGCTAGCTGCTTTGCAGCAAGTATCTTATACCGAAGATCAAGTGCGTCAGTGGGTTGGTAATGGTGCGGAAATGTTAATTAAGCGCGCTTTGACGGGGGCTTTAGAGCCTATTGAAGAACCTCGTAATTTAGCTCAAGCTATAAGCTTATTTAATCAGTTTTATAGCGCTAATGTATGTGATAAAAGTGAGTTATACCTTGGAGTAATAGAAGGTTTGGAGGCTCTTAAAATTGCTGGCATAAGTATGGCTTGTGTAACTAATAAGCCCGAAAGATTTACTTTGCCTTTATTAGAGCAGTTAGGGTTAAAAGATTATTTTCAGTTTATCGCTTCGGGCGATAGTTATCCTGTGATGAAACCAGCCCCGTTGCCTTTGTTGGAAGCTGCGAAATTTTTCTCTGCGGATGTGAGGCAATGCTTAATGGTCGGTGATTCCATTAATGATATACAAGCAGGTAAACGAGCAGGATTTAAAACTGCTGCCGTACCTTATGGTTATGCTGGGAAATATACACTTGACGAGTTAGAGGCTGATTATACGCTGGATAGGATTGATCAAGTAGTTGGGTTATTGAATACGGCATCAATGATTTAATTAAGTGCTTATAGAAAAAAAGACTGCCAGATAACAAGACTAAACTAAATATGTTTAGTAAAAATTTAAAATATGTCATTTTCGTTTAAAATAGACAACAAACTGCTTCATAATCAAGTATGGTCAAGCTGGGATTATCCATCCAAAGCCACCGTGTCACTACAATAAAAAATACCTCATGACACCAGAACAATTTAAGCAATATGCCGAACAAGGCTACAATCGTATTCCTATTACGCGTGAAGTATTAGCTGATTTAGATACCCCGTTGAGTGCGTATCTTAAATTAGCCGATGGCGCTTATTCCTATTTATTTGAATCAGTGCATGGCGGTGAGCAATGGGGGCGTTATTCTATTATTGGTCTACCTTGCCAAGAGCTGGTCAAAATTTTCGGTAATGACATTCGCATTGAAAATGCTGGGAAAGTAATTGAAACCTTGCAGCACGATAACCCGCTAGTTTGGATTGAAGAGTTTAAACAACGATTTAACGTACCTGATATTGATGGCTTACCGCGGTTTAATGGCGGGTTGGTCGGTTATTTTGGCTATGAAACAATTGGTTATATAGAGCCACGTTTAAAATCAACAGGCAAAGATGACCCTATCGGCAGCCCTGATATTTTATTAATGGTTTCCGAAGAAATGCTAGTGTTCGATAATTTGTCGGGCAAGATGTTGCTCTTAACACATGCGAATCCAGAGCAAGCAGGCGCTTATGAAAAGGCACAGGCTCGCTTAGATGAGTTAGTTGTTAAATTACGTGAGTTAAAAGCAAAAACCAATAGTGAACACATTGCTAAGCAGGTCGATGAAGCGGATTTTGTTTCTGGCTTCACTCAGCAAGGCTTTGAAGATGCCGTTTTAAAAGCCAAAGAATATATTGTTGCTGGCGATATTATGCAGGTGGTTTTATCGCAGCGTTTATCTATCCCATTTGCTGCTGAGCCTTTAGATTTATACCGTGCTTTACGCTGTTTAAATCCATCGCCCTATATGTATTACCTGAACTTAGAAGATTTTCATATTGTCGGATCATCACCAGAAATTTTGGTACGTTTAGAAGATAACACGGTTACGGTACGCCCCATTGCAGGCACTCGCCCCCGTGGAAAAACACCAGCTGAAGATGATGCTTTAGAAAAAGAATTATTAGCCGACCCAAAAGAACTGGCCGAGCATTTAATGCTGATTGATTTAGGTCGCAATGATGCGGGGCGTGTGTCGCAAATTGGAACGGTAGAATTAACCGATAAAATGATTGTTGAACGCTATTCACATGTCATGCATATCGTTTCTAACGTTATTGGTCAATTGCAACCAGGTAATGATGCTTTCGATGTTTTAAAAGCTACTTTTCCAGCGGGTACTGTCAGTGGAGCCCCAAAAATTCGCGCAATGGAAATAATTGACGAATTAGAGCCGGTTAAGCGCGGTGTCTATTCAGGCGCGGTGGGTTATATTTCATGGTCAGGCAATTTGGATACGGCGATTGCTATTAGAACTGCCGTGATTAAAGATAAAACTTTACATATACAAGCAGGTGCAGGCATCGTTTATGATTCTGTACCGAGAAATGAGTGGGATGAAACCATGAACAAAGGGCGAGCAATTTTCCGTGCGGTAACAATGGCTGAAGCAGGCTTAGACGGAGGTCGTTCATGAGCTCATGTAAAGTAGTAATGGTCGATAACTACGACTCCTTTACTTATAATTTAGTGCAATACTTTGGCGAGTTAGGTGCGGACGTTACCGTACTGCGTAATGATGAAGTGACGGTTGAGGATATTAAAGCGTTAAATCCCGATAAAATTGTTATTTCTCCAGGCCCGTGTACGCCGAAAGAAGCCGGGATTTCGGTAGAAACGATACTTACTTTTGCCGGTAACAAGCCGATTTTAGGCGTGTGCTTAGGTCATCAAAGTATCGGTTATGCTTTTGGCGGTGATATTGTGCATGCGAAAAGTATTATGCATGGCAAAGTGTCCGATGTTTACCATAATGACGTGGGTGTCTTTAAGGGCTTAAATAATCCTTTTGTTGCAACGCGCTATCATTCTCTTGTTATTGATCAAAAAACTTTGCCTGACTGTTTAGAAGTGACCGCATGGACACAAGATGAGCAAGGTAATGTTGATGAAATCATGGGCGTACGACATAAGACTTTAGATATTGAAGGCGTGCAATTTCACCCCGAGTCAATTTTGACTGAGCATGGCCATGATATGTTGCGTAATTTTTTACAGCGTTGATTTTTAATACTGTAGGGCGGACTTCAGTCCGCTAAATAACAGTTATTTATAAGCGGACTGAAGTCCGCCCTACCCTAATATTTGAATGAATATACAAACCGCCTTACAAGCTGTGCTTGATAAACAAAATTTAAGCCGTTCAGAAATGCGTGATGTGATGCGTATTATTATGGGTGGCGAAGCAACGAGTGCGCAAATTGCTGGATTTTTAATTGCTTTACGCTGTAAAGGTGAAACGGTTGAAGAAATCACCGCTGCCGCTGAAGTCATGCGTGAATTAGCCACTAAAGTTAATATACAAGGCGAGCATATTATTGATACCTGCGGCACCGGTGGCGATGGTGCAAATACCTTTAATATTTCGACCACCTGCGCCTTTGTCGTTGCTGCTGCGGGTGGAGTAGTCGCTAAGCATGGTAATCGCTCGGTATCTAGCCGTTCGGGTAGTGCTGATGTCTTAGAGGCGGCTGGCGTTAATTTGAATTTATCGGCTGAACAAGTGGAGCAATGCGTTAATTCCATCGGCGTTGGCTTTTTATTTGCCCAAAAACATCACGGAGCAATGAGGCATGTTGCAGGCCCGCGTAAAGAAATGGGCGTGCGCACTTTGTTTAATTTGCTCGGTCCTTTAGCGAATCCTGCCGGTGCACCCAATCAAGTTTTAGGTGTTTTTGCACAGCAATGGGTAGAACCTTTAGCACAAGTTTTATACGCTTTAGGCAGTCATCATATTTTAGTGGTTAATGCTGAAGATGGTTTAGATGAAATCAGTATAGCCAGCCCGACATCGGTGGCAGAACTAAAAGATGGCCAGATTACTACGTATTCAATAACCCCTGAACAATTTGGTTTACAGCGTGCTGATTTGGCCGAACTAGCGGTTAATGATGAACAAGATAGCTTGCTGATGTTGAAATCCGTATTGGATAATAAACCAGGTCCAGCTTTAGATATTGTGGTTTTAAATTCGGGTGCTGCCATTTATGCGGCTGGGTTAGTGGATTCATTAGCTGCTGGTGTAAGCAAAGCACAGAAGGTCATTGCTTCGGGTGCAGCAAAAGAAAAGCTGAATGCATTGGTGAATTTTAAGTAGGGCGGACTTTAGTCCGCCCTACTCTCTTTTCTTATGTAGAAAAGGGGTAAAACCGTTTTGTTATTTTTAATACATATAAACTTATGACTGATACTCCCGATATTTTAAAAAAGATTCTTGCTAAAAAAGCAGAAGAAGTCGAAAAACGTAAACAACGTATGTCGATAGATGACTTACAAGGCATTATTGGTGATACGGAAAAGCCTCGTGGCTTTGCTCGTGCTTTACAAGATAAAGCGGGGAGTAAAAAGCCAGCGATTATTGCGGAAATTAAAAAAGCATCACCGAGCAAAGGTGTGATCAGAGAAAATTTTAAGCCTAACGAGATTGCTCAGGATTATGCGATGAGCGGTGCAACTTGTCTGTCGGTATTAACGGATAAAGAGTTTTTTCAAGGCAGCGAAGTGAACTTACAAGTGGCACGTCAGTCCAGCCCATTACCTGCATTACGTAAGGATTTTATGATTGATCCTTATCAAATGTATGAGTCGCGTGCTTTAGGCGCGGATTGTATTTTGCTTATTGTTGCCGCATTATCTGATACACAAATGCATGAATTGGCTGATACAGCAAAACAGTTAAACATGGATGTACTGGTAGAAGTGCATGATGCGGCAGAAATGGAGCGTGCTTTAACGCTGGATACACCATTAATTGGTATTAACAATAGAAATTTGCGTACCTTTGAAACTTCATTGCAAACAACGTTAGATTTAAAGCCTATGGTGCCTAGTGATCGTTTAGTGATTACTGAAAGCGGAATTCATACGCCTGCTGATGTGCAATTGATGTTAGATAATGAAATTTACGCGTTCTTAGTTGGCGAAGCTTTTATGGCAGCTGAGCGCCCTGGGGCTAAAATGCGTGAGCTGTTTAGTTTTTAAGCTGGCATAAAAAACGGGAGTTAAACTCCCGTTTTTTGAATCAGATAAGCTATGGTTTTTATGGCTTATATTTATCCATCGCTTTAATAATAGACAGTGCTTTAGCGACTGTTATTTTAGCCGCATCATCCAGTTCAGTATTCTTGTATACCTTGTCTAATAAGCTTTCTGTTACCAGTGCTTCTTTTACCCAACGCTTGACCATTCTGTAGTTAGTTGCAACTTTTGCTTCTTCACCTGTTTTAGGGTTTTTCATGATCACAGTGCGCAGCTCGATTTTTGGCGCAGCCAATTTGTTAACCTTAGGTTTAGGCGCTTTGGCCACCGACTCCACTTTTATTTCAACTGTTTTTTCTATAGGAGTTGGTTCTTCTGTTTTCTTTTCCGCAACTACGGCTGGTTTTTGTGGTGCTGTAGGCTGTTTAAAGGCAACTGCACCAGGGTTAGCTGCTTTTTTGCTAGGTGCTGAGTCTTCATCATCGACAACACTATAAACCACGTAGGCTACATAGATGACCGTTAAAATAAAAAAAACCTCTGACATGATGTCATTCCCCTTGTCGTTATTATTATTATTATTATTTTAGTTATTATCGCTGTTAATAACTGATTGTTTTGATTGTTTTACTGAGTATATGGCAAAGTAACAAAATATACCAGAATTGCAGGCCAATCGCTGACGTATTAATGCCTTAATTAATCAATAAGGTACCTACCCCTTGGTCAGTAAATAGCTCTAATAATACAGCATGCTCGACACGGCCATCGATAATATGCACGTTCTTAACGCCACCTTTTAGTGCATCGGTACCACAGCGAGTTTTGGGAATCATTCCACCCGAAATTGTGCCGTCAGCAATTAAGTTATCAATATCTTTGAGCGTTAAGCCGGTCAGTAACTTGCTTTGTTTATCTAAGATGCCAGGGATATTTGTGAGTAAAATAAGCTTTTCAGCGTTTAATACTTCTGCTACTTTTCCTGCGACTAAATCGGCATTAATATTATATGAGCGTCCATCTGCACCGACCCCAATAGGAGCAATTACCGGAATAAAGTCACTTTTACTGAGCATATCTACGACGGCTGGGTCAATGCTACTGACTTCACCCACATGACCAATGTCGATAATTTCAGAGGCTTGTGTTTCAGCATTAATACGCGTCATTTCTATTTTTCGTGCATGAATGAAATCACCATCTTTACCCGTTAAGCCGACAGCTTTACCGCCCGCCATATTAATGAGGTTAACAATATCTTTATTAACCTGACCGCCGAGGACCATTTCGACAACATCCATGGTTTCTGTGTCAGTGACACGCATACCGTTAATAAATTCGGTTTGAATATTTAAGCGTTCAAGTAAATGGCCAATTTGTGGGCCGCCGCCATGAACTACGATGGGGTTGATTCCAACCAATTTCATCAGTACGATATCGCGTGCAAAACAGGCTTTTAGGTTTTCATCAATCATGGCATTACCACCATATTTAATGACGACGGTTTTGCCTTTAAATTTCTGAATATAAGGTAAGGATTCTATCAGTACGTGGGCAATACCCTTGGCGGTTTTATCTTTCATAAAGCTCTTAATTAAAAAGGTAGGGTTAATTGAGGTTTGATTTCGAGGATAAGCTGACGGAATTGATCTTGAATTCTGGATAAAGCTTCTGGTGTGTCACCTTCAAAACGAACGACTAGAGAAGGCGTTGTATTCGAGGAGCGCACCAAGCCAAAGCCGTCAGTAAAATCTACGCGTAAACCATCAATATCTGTTATTTGTCCCCCGGGGAAGCTGGGGTTCATCAGCAGGCGATTCATAATGGTAAAGTTTTCCCCTTCTGCCACATCAATGGATAATTCAGGCGTATTAAAGCTGTCTGGAAAATCAGCAAAGACTTCAGCACTGTTACGCGAGTCTTCGGATAATATTTCTATCAGCCGTGCAGCCGCATATAATCCATCATCAAAGCCAGGCCAGCGATCATTGAAAAACAAATGACCACTCATTTCCCCAGCAAACGCCGCACCAGTTTGTTTAACTTTGGCTTTCATATAGGAATGACCGGTTTTCCAGATAGTAGGGCGGCCGCCATATTTTTTAATTTGTTCCGCTAAATGACGGCTACACTTCACATCATAAATAATTTCAGCGCCCGGTTTTCTAGCGAGAATGTTTTTGCTAAAGAGCATCATTTGCCTATCGGACCAGATAATTTTTCCGCTTGAGTCGACCACGCCTAACCTATCGCCATCGCCATCAAAAGCAATACCTATGTCGGCTTGATAATGATCTACTGCAGAAATAAGGTCAGAGTAGTTTTCCGGCTTACTGGTGTCGGGATGATGATTCGGGAAAGTACCATCGATATCACAGAACAGTTCAATAACTTCGCAGCCTAGTGTTTTTAATAATATTGGGCCTAGTTCACCCGCTACGCCATTACCCGCATCTACAACTACTTTCATTGGGCGAGCAATACGAATATCATCAGCAATCATGCCGATATATTCATTAGTAAACATGCTGTTTTCAGTGAGTGTGCCCGGAGCTTTAGAATGTAGATCGTTATTGTCAATTCGTTGTTTGAGATTTTGTATTTTATCAGCAGCTAAGGTTTCACCTGCCATGACAATTTTGAGGCCATTATAATTGGCAGGATTGTGACTGCCGGTTAGCATAACGCCAGAATGACTGTCATGGTGATGAGCAACAAAGTAAAGAACCGGAGTAGGAACTGTACCTATATCGAGTATATCGGTGCCTGTGGATAAAATGCCATCCGCTAATACCGTGCTTAAGGCTGGACTGGATATACGCCCATCCTTGGCAATAACAATTGCTGGGATGCCCTTATCTACAGCTTCACTACCAATCGCACGGCCAATATCATAAACAATGTCTTGAGTAAGTTCTTGATCGACTATGCCGCGAATATCATAAGCCCGAAAAATTGCATCTGTCGGATTGACTGCTTTAGTTGAGTGGCTAGGGCTGTCGTCTACTGCAGGTAGAGCTTCACTTAGTTTGAATGAGTTCTCAGGACTAGGTTTAGGCTTAGTTTCATTACTATTGCTGGTGAATTCGGGGAGTGAAATAGCCGACCCTAGCTCGGAGCTATCAATATCTTGTATTTCAAAGCCTGCATATTCAGAGCTAGGGACATCGGAGCCCATTGATTCGTCAAAAAAACCATCAAACTCATCTTTTTGATCTCGAGAATTAGTGCTGTCTTCGTCTTTATTTTCGTTCTCTAAAACACGCTTAAATTGAATAATGGTAGAAATGAAGTTATTCATTTGTTTCAATTTAATAGGGTAATTGCCTTTTGCCTTACCCATCATTAAGTCTTTAGTCGCTTTTAAAACAGAGCGCTGATCGTCAACGAGTAATGCCTCTAATTTTCTGAGACCTACATAGCAAGCAAGCCCTGAAACAAAAGAAGGAACTAGGATAATGCTAAAAACTAAGATAGCTATTGAAAAATCAAGGCTATCACTATACCAATAGTTTACCGTCCAAGCAGTATCTTTGACATTAAATGATTTGTTCGTTCCTGATGTTTTTAGCTCGGCATTGCCGTGTGAAAATAAGGCATAGTCAGCTTGGCGTAACTCTAAATATAAGCGACTATCGGTTAGCGTATTAAAGTTTTGTTGCAGGCTGTCAAAGTTAATACTCGCCAGAATGACAGCCATAACTTTGCCGTTTTGTAATATACCTTGAGTGATGGCAAGGTGACGATTTTCACCCTGCTCGCCTTGTACTAAAGGCTTCTGTGCTTCTTGGAAAGTTTTTTTGACTAAGTCTAGATCGGCGTAGCCCATGTGCGGGACAATGGATCTATCTGGTTCCTGATCAGCAGGAAGTAATAATCTAATGGCTAGGATGCCTGGTAAAGCATTACTTCGTTGTTGAATAGTCGCTTTAGCACTCACTAGGTCAGATTGATTAAGTGCATCAATGAGCTCAGGTGATTGGGCTATATTTTGTAAGAACTTACTCAATAAGGCTGTATGGGCCGTGATGTTTTGGGACGTTCCTTTAGATAGAGCGTACATAGCATCATTGTTGGCACTATTTACGTTAACTTGGGCAAGCAAATAAATGCCAGAGCCTGCTAAAGCTGTCATGAACACTGCAACAGCAGCAATCATTGAAAAAATGCGTCCCATATTTATACCTGTAAGTGTCGCTATGTGTGAATTTTAGATGGTTTGATGCTGATCTGTACTGCCTGAAAACTTAATGGCGGCCAGTATGACCAAAGCCGCCTTCGCCACGTTCTGATTGATTAAACTCAGTGACGATATCAAATTCGGCCTGAACTACGGGTACAAAAACCATTTGTGCAATACGTTCAGCAATTTTTATGGTAAAGGCGGTTTGACCTCTATTCCAGCAGGAAACGAAAACTTGGCCTTGATAGTCGGAGTCAATTAAGCCAACAAGATTACCGAGGACAATACCATGTTTATGTCCTAAGCCAGAGCGTGGCAATAATACTGCGGCGAGTTGATGATCATTAATATGAATAGCAATTCCCGTTGGAATCAATACTGTTTCGCTCGGTAGCAGAGTAATATCTGCATCTAAGCAAGCGCGTAAATCTATGCCCGCTGAGCCATCAGTCGCATAGTTAGGCATAGGAATTTCATGTCCTAGGCGTGGGTCTAATATTTTAAGCTGTATCTTATGCATCTAATCTCTCGGCAATTAAGGTCAATAATTGACTTGCTAGCTGGGTTTTGTCTGTCATTGTGAAGGTTTTTTGGCCATTTTGCCAATACACTTGCAAGGCATTGTACGCGGAATCAAAGCCCCCTTCTGCATGTCCTACCCAATTAGCGGCAATCATATCTAAATTTTTACGCTGTAATTTGTCTAGCGCATATTGTTCTAAATTATGTGTTTCTGCGGCAAAACCTACGGTAAAAGGTTTGTTAGTTAAGTTAGCCACGCTAGCAACAATATCTTGGGTTTTACATAATGATAGTTGAGTATTATTACCTTGTTTTTTGATTTTCTCAGTTTGCACGTTATCGGGGGTATAGTCTGCGACCGCTGCGGCAGAAATGAAAATATCCTGCCCTGCCACTTGCTGCAGTATTACCGCATACATTTCTGCTGCACTTTCTACATGTAGAATATGGGTATTGTTAGGTGCAGTTAATTGTACGGGGCCACTCACTAAAGTTACTTCGGCACCTAATAATTGCGCTTGTTGTGCTAGCGCATAACCCATTTTACCGGAGCTTCTATTAGTAATATAGCGTACAGGGTCTAAAGCTTCACGGGTTGGGCCGGCGCTAATTAATATCTTTTTATTCAGTAATAACTGAGGCGCGTTAAGTGTTTTTAATTGGGCAAGAACATCGCTAGGTTCAGTCATACGCCCATAGCCAACCTCGCCACACGCTTGGCTGCCTGCTTCTGGGCCAATAACGTTTACTTTATGTTGTTTCAATCGGTTAAGGTTTTCTTGTGTGACCGGCTTGTTCCACATTGCTTGATTCATTGCTGGAGCAATGTAAACAGGACATTCGGCGGCAAGGTATAACGTGCTTAATAAATCATCAGCAAGGCCTAGGCTTAGTTTGGCCATACAGTTCGCGCTTGCTGGTGCAATGAGAAATAGATCGGCCCAACGTGCCAAATTAATATGGCCCATGGCATTTTCTTCATTAGCATCAAGTAATTGCGTATGCACTGCATGACCAGATAAAGCCTGAAGTGTCAGTGGCGTAATAAATTGAGTAGCCGCATGGGTCATCACGACTCTGACTTCGTAGTCATTTTTACGTAATAACCTGACTAGTTCGGCTGATTTATATGCGGCAATACCGCCACTAATGCCTAAGAGTACACGCTTCAATTGAGAGCTTCCTTAAATGAATTCAGTCGCTTATTATGGCAAGAGTTGAGACTTTCTTCTATGCTTAAGCTGAAAAATCGGAAAATTAACCATAATATAAATTAAGGTGTAAAAGGATGAGCATTCAAGACTGGCCGGAAGGTGATCGCCCTAGAGAAAAATTACTTGCTCAAGGAGCTGCCGTATTATCTGATGCCGAGTTATTAGCGATATTTTTACGCACGGGTATTAAAGGTAAAACAGCGGTGGACCTAGCTAGAGATCTATTAACTGAATTTGGTTCTTTACGCGCGTTATTACAGGCAGACTGTGAGAATTTTACGCGAGCTAAAGGTTTGGGTACGGCTAAATACGCGCAATTACAAGCCGTTTTGGAAATGGCGCGGCGACATACTTTTGAAGAGTTAGATCGAGGTGATGTCTTAACCAGTCCAGAAGCAACGCGCGCTTATCTAAGCCAGCAATTACGTCATTATCAACATGAAGTGTTTGCCTGTTTGTTTTTGGATAATCAGCACCATATTTTAGAATTTGAAGAGTTATTTCGAGGCACGATTGATAGTGCCAGTGTTTATCCACGGGAAGTGGTTAAAAAGGCATTAGCACATAATGCCGCCGCGGTTATTTTTGCCCACAACCACCCTTCTGGTATTTCTGAACCGAGCCAAGCAGATAAATTGATTACCGATAAATTAAAGCAGGCTTTAGCCTTGATAGATATACGCGTATTGGATCATTTTATTATTGGCGATGGAATGCCCTATTCATTTGCTGAAAATGGATTGTTGTAAGGCTTGTGCTGGAATAGCTGGCATTAGAAAAATGTGAGATTTTTTATTGCGTAACTGATGTTGCGCACGTGTTTTTGGAGGCGGCTGTTAAGTTAACGAAAGTTATTTAAAAAATAAGGGTGTTGTGGGAGGGTTGATGAGTTTTCCATTAGCAAGTGGGGCGCAGGTCTTTAGCCTGCCTTTTAAAAAAGCGGGCTAAAGCACCGAACCCTAGAGCACACATCTTTAAATTATATTCGGTAATTTAATGGTAGTGTCTCAAGGCTTGTGCGTAACATCGGCTGACAAATCAAACAGCTGTTAATTTATTGGCCGCTTCTTGATATTTTTGGCTACTAACAGCAGTTACTTCCTCAGGTAATTTAGGCCCTGGCGCTGTTTTATCCCAATCTAAAGTTTCTAAGTAGTCGCGAATAAATTGTTTATCAAAGCTAGGCGGGCTAATGCCAACTTGATATTGTTCAACCGGCCAGAAACGCGAAGAATCAGGCGTTAAAGCTTCGTCAATTAAATACAGTTTGCCATCATTGTCCAAGCCAAATTCAAATTTTGTGTCGGCAATAATAATGCCACGTTCTTTCGCATAAGCGGCTGCAGTGGTATAAAGTTGCAGGCTGACATCGCGTACTTTAGTTGCCATTTCTTCGCCTAGCAAAGGAATAGTTTCTGCAAAAGAAATGTTTTCATCGTGATCACCAACAGCTGCTTTTGTTGATGGTGTGTAGATGGCTTCAGGAAGTTGCTGGGCTAGTTGCAAGCCTTCAGGTAATTCGATACCGCAAACACTACCGCTTTTTTGGTAATCTTTCCAGCCAGAACCTATTAAGTAGCCACGTACGATAGCTTCTACAGGCAGAGGTGTTAATTTCTTAACAATAATCGCGCGACCTTCAATTTGGGCACGCTCAGTTGCATCAGGCACAACGTCTTCTAGGCTTAAATCAGATAAGTGGTTAGGGATAACGTCTTGCATTTTCTCAAACCAAAAATTTGAGACGGAAGTAAGTACTTGGCCTTTGCCGGGAATCGGGTCAGGTAAAACCACATCAAAAGCAGATAGGCGATCAGTGGTAACAATTAATAAGTGATGCTTATCAACTTCATAGATATCACGCACTTTACCGCGCGTGCGTAATTTAAGATTAGAAATTGAAGATTCAAACAAAGCGGCGGGAGCGGTCATATTATCTGGCTAAATTGAATAAAAGAATGCGCACTATTTTATATGAATAATCTCTTATAAGTTAAAATAATGCGTTTCTTAAAGCTAATTAAGCAGAAGTCCCTGACGATTTAAGCAACCATCATTCCTAAGTCCTCATAGATACGTTTCTTTTTCCAGCCTGCGAAAGCGCTGTCATCAAAATGTGCATCATAATCTATCGCATATTCGTAGCAGCTTCTAAATAAACGTGCAGTACGGAATGCGTGTAACTCATCGTCGGCATTAATTGTCTCTACGTTGCCAACTTGAAACGTTTTGTTTTTAGATTTGCCATTGCAAACCCAAAATACCGTGTAACAAAGATAGCTCTTATCTTTTCTACGGTCGTATTTAATGGTTCTTGATACGCCGGTTAAGCCAGTGGTGGTTTTATTTTTGGGGGGTTTTAAGAAGCGTGTTCTGCTGCCTTTTAGGACAACTAACATTTGGTCACGCCAAGCAATGGCTGCGGCTATGGATTTGCTTCTGTTGCCCCATAATTTATGTGAAAAATAACGACTACTTTCTTTGCCACGTCGGACAATGCGTACTTGGTACCCGAAAGCATCGGGTTCGGTAATGTGTTTGTGTTTTATCATGATGGATTATCTGGTCTTTTTTAAAAAGTTACGAGAAATCGGATGTAATTTTTAACGGATACAAATAATTTTTTTCGATTTCATTGTATTTTCATAAATCTCTGCTAGCGAGATTTAGGCTGGTCTTGATTATCAATGTTTTGCGAGTAAAAACAAGATAATTTTCCTGGATTTGTGAATTACCTATCATTTTAGTGTAGAATTTTCTCCATCCACTGGTTCGTGGGTATAATTTACAGCTTATTCACTGTATTAAGCATAAGGAGACACTCATGAGTGTATTAGTAGGTAAGCAAGCACCTGATTTTACGGTTCCTGCTGTTTTAGGTAATGGCGAGATTGTTGATTCTTTTAGCTTTTCAGAAGCAACAAAAGGTAAGTATGCGGTTATCGTATTTTACCCATTAGATTTTACTTTTGTTTGTCCTAGCGAATTGATCGCATTGGATCACAGAATGGATGAATTCACTAGCCGTGGTGTTGAGGTGATTGCAGTATCAATCGATTCTCACTTCACTCATAACGCATGGCGTAATACAGCGATTAATGACGGTGGTATTGGTCAAGTTCGTTATACAATGGCTGCTGATATCGCACACACTATCGTTAAAGACTATGATGTAGAAGCAGAAGCGCCTGCGGTTGCTTATCGTGGTAGTTTCTTAATTGATAAGACTGGTTTAGTTCGTCATCAAGTTGTTAATGATCTACCTTTAGGTCGTAACACTGACGAAATGTTACGTATGGTTGATGCATTACAGTTCCACGAAGAGCATGGTGAAGTTTGCCCTGCAGGCTGGACTAAAGGTGATGCAGGTATGGATGCTTCTCCAAAAGGTGTTGCTTCTTACTTAAGCGAAAATTCTGATAAGCTATAAGTCGTCAGTTTTCGTGTTAGGGAAAGCGGGCTTTATAGTCCGCTTTTTTTTGCCTAAAATTAAGTGCAAGCTATTTTATGTTTGGTTTTTATGAGCCATTTTTACTAATTGTAAATGGGTAAGATAAACGGTAACGCAGCCTATAAAAATAGAAATAAAGGTTTCGCCGACAACGGCCATACCGATAGCAAAGCCTAATATATAGCCAATTAATCCGGTAACTGACCATTTAATACCATTTTCGCCATTTTTTTTACCTGAGTTAAAAAATACAATTGCAGTGATGATGGCTATTAATATAATTAACATTCTTTTTTCCTGATTTTGTGTGTAATAACAAATCAAGCTAGAATCAATCTAACATTGATAGTTTATGCTTTAAGGAGCGAGGGTTTAATAATACCCGAAAGTATGGCGCAGGATTTTGGCTTCACAGGCGTGTTAGGAAAACAGGCGCATAGCGGGCTACGTAACTGGTTTTCTAGCGCGTCTGTGGAGTCAAGAGACAAGTCAGACTCGGGCATTATTGAATTCTCGTTCCTAAGCAAAGCTCTAGGTTATTAATGGTTCTATTCTATTCTAGGGGCGACGATCAATCCAGTCAGCATAAGTATTTAATTTTTCCATTTAAGGGGGACAAAATGGGCAAGCTAGCGAAAGGTATTTTGATATTTTTCTCTACAGTCGTAGTTTTAATTATTGCGGCCGTAGTTATTATTCCTTTGGTCGTTGATTTAAACGACTATAAACCAGAAATTGAGGCGGCGGTAAAAGATAAAACAGGGCGAACTCTCAGGATAGAAGGTGAATTAGATTTATCCGTTTTTCCATGGATAGGCGTGTCTACCGGTAAACTTACCTTAAGCAATGCCGCAGGATTTAAAGAGCAAGCTTTTGCTGTGATTGGTGAAAGTGATATTAAAGTTAAATTAATGCCACTTTTGTCTAAAGAGGTTGAAGTCAGTACAGTGGTTTTAAAAGGGCTGGAACTGCACTTAGCAAAAGATGCGCAAGGCGTCAGCAACTGGGATGACTTAGTTAAGCCAAAAGATCCCGCTGAGGAGGCATCCGCTGAGCCAAGTAAGGATAGTGATGAGCCTAATGAATCCCCTGCTCTCGCTGCTTTGGCGATAGGTGGATTAGTTATTGAGGATTCTCAAGTGAGCTGGGATGATCAACAGTCTGGACAGCATGCGATAGTTAAAGATTTCAATTTAAAATTAGGTGCGGTTGCCTTTAATCAGCCTATTTCCGTGGAAATGTCTTTATTGCTGGAAAATACTAAACCTGAGTTAACAGAGAAATTATCTTTGTCTACTATGCTGGTGATTGATGAATCAATGCAAAAAATACAACTAACACAGTTGATTGTTGGTTCGACAACGAAGGGTGAAATAGTGTCAGGCGGCACGGTTGATGCAAAAATTCAATCGAATATAAATGTAGATTTAGAACAGCAAAAAATTCAACTTACTCAGTTCAAACTAGATTCTACTATTAAAGGCGGCGTCGTTCCTGAAAGTGAAGTTGAGGCACATGTGCAGTCGGATATAACTTATGACTTAAGTAAGCAAGTTGCGCAATTAGCACAGCTTAAAATTGATACCGTGATTAAGGGAAAGGCAGTCCCAGGTGGATTGTTAGATGCGCACCTGGTGACAGAGCTTGCTTTAGATTTGTTACAAGAAACGGTTACGCTTAAAGGGTTGAAGCTAAATACTAATATGATTAATTTGACTGCTGATATAGCTGCGACACAAATTAAGTCAGATCTGCAATATTCAGGTGCGTTGAATGTTGCGCAATTTAGTCCTAAAGCACTTATGCAGCAGTTAAAAATGACAGTGCCGGAAACAGCAGATAAGCAGGTTTTACAAAAGCTTGCTATGCAATTTAATGTGCAAGGAACGACGGATGCTATTGCTTTAGAAAATTTAGTAATAAACTTAGACGATACTTCAATCAAAGGTTTTGCTCGGGTTACGCAGTTTAAAAATCCAGCGATTGTTTTT
>JAUVAA010000200.1 GCA_030591965.1 bacterium | reverse complement strand
CATTTAACCTTAAAATCGTTACTTATTAATACTCTGTGTTTAATATTGAAATAAACACTTCATAAATGATTATAAAATCAAAGTTCAAAAAATACTAATTTTTTATTTACTGTACTGTAACCAAGAAATCTATTTTATTAAGAACTTTACCTTTCGCATCCAGCATCCTTGCCTGCCATTCGCCGGTATGCTTATTATTAAATAACTTACTGGTACTAACACGCCAACGATTACCACGAATTTTAATTTTTCGTTTATAAATAGATTTACCCTCTCTTAGCCACTCATGAAATACAGTATCTCCTTTCATATTATTTATTTCGGTAAAATAAAACAAACCTTCCGCCTGCTCACTATTTACCAGAAAAGGCAGCTCTACATTCCCATAAGGTTCTTTATCTTTCATTCCTTTAGCTAATCTAGCACGAGAGATATTAGGGTGTAATTGTTCAGAGACAGGTTTAGCGGGCGTTTGTGCTACTGGTTTAATTTTCTCTGGCAATATGAATTCTTTTTTTAACTGAGTATCTTCTGATTTTATTACCTCATCCTTTAGTGGCTTAATTACTTCCACTACGTCGGGTTTAATAACTGACGTCTCTGTTTTTGGAGTGGGGGTAATAGTTTCAGTTGTTATGACTGGCTGCTTAATATCTTTAAGCGCTGGATCTTCATTCAGGCTGTTTAAGTAATAACTAGGAATAATAACTAAAAGCAATAAGACCAACAGAGCAATAAAAATTCGTTTAATATTCCATTCAGTAATAACTTCCATCTGAGGCTCTTCCATAATGCGCCGCTCAGTTTTTGATTTGACTTTAATGCTTAATTTTTTATCTGTTTTCATAAGTATTTTATTTATTTGAACATCGAAAATGTTAAATCTTCCGCACTATTTTAGCAAAAATAACGCACAATTACGGTGCAATTTTTTTTTATTGATACCTGCCCACTATCATTTTAAGCTATATCTTTCCTGCGCCTCTATTTTCTTGGTAATATACCATCTACGGCTAAATAAAATATAATTTGCACGCTAAACTGGATTTTTTTATGAGTAACTTGCTTAAATTGTTTCAAGATACCTCGGCACTTTATGGCAGTAATGCTGTTTATATAGAGGATCTATATGAGCAGTTCTTAGAAAACCCTGAGTCGGTTGAAAGCAGCTGGCGTGATCATTTCACAGAATTACAAAAGACGTTAAGCAAACGCGATATTGCCCACAGTCCCGTTGTAGAGCGCTTTGCTCAACTTGCTTCATCTAGCACATCGCGCATAGCGGAACTGCAAGGGTTTACCGAAGAAAGTGTCAAAAAACAATCCGCTGTCGCTCGCCTAATCAATCATTACCGTGCCCATGGTCACCAAATGGCGACCAATAACCCACTCGGTAAAATACAGAAAAAAATCCCTGATCTCGACCCTAATTATTACGGTTTATCTGAACTTGATTTAGATACACTATTCGATACAGGAACTCTTTATGGCGTAGATCGCTTACCGCTAAAAACTATTATTAGTACGCTAAAAGAAATTTATTGCGGCAATATTGGTACTGAATATATGCATATATTCGATACTGATATTAAACGTTGGATCAAAAACCGCTTAGAAGGTTCTAGGCCAGGTGAAAATCTTGATACCCCCAAAAGGACTTGGCTGTTACAACAACTAACCGCTGCTGAAGGTATCGAGAAATATTTGCACCGCAATTTTGTCGGGCAAAAACGTTTTTCACTAGAAGGCGGTGACTGCCTTATTCCTATTTTAGATGAATTAATACAGCGCTCTGGTAGATATGGGTCCAAAGAGATCGTTATTGGTATGGCGCACCGTGGTCGTTTAAACGTATTAATCAATATTCTAGGTAAAAGCCCCGCTCAACTATTTAGTGAATTCAAAGGCACTGCCGAAACTAGTCGCGGTGTGATTTCAGGTGATGTTAAATATCATATGGGGTTTTCTTCCAATGTTGCAACTGAGAATGGAGTTGCACATGTCACTATGGCCTTTAACCCCTCTCATTTAGAAATTATAAATCCAGTGGTCGAAGGCTCGGTAAAAGCACGCCAAGACAGATATGGCAAAAACAGTGCGAATATCGTCATCCCTATCCTTATTCATGGTGATGCTGCTTTTGCTGGGCAAGGCATTGTGATGGAAACCTTAAATATGGCGCAAACTCGCGCTTTTGCAACCGGTGGCACTATACATGTCGTTATCAACAACCAAATAGGCTTTACCACCAGCAATCCATTTGATGCGCGTTCTACTCTGTATTGCACCGATGTTGCCAATATGATTCAGGCTCCGGTGTTTCATGTCAATGGTGATGATCCAGAAGCGGTACTTTTTGTTACCCAAATGGCCTTAGATTACCGCTCTACGTTTAATAAAGATGTAGTCATTGATTTAATTTGCTACCGTCGTCGTGGTCATAATGAAGCCGATGAGCCGGCAACGACTCAGCCGATGATGTACAAAAAAATCAATGCATTGAATACAACGCGCGCTCTATACGCAGCCGAGTTAATCAAAAAAAACATTCTTACAGAACAGCAAACGCAGGATATGGAGCAGGCTTATCAAGATTTGCTCGATGCCGGTCAGCCAGTATCTCGTCCAATATTAGAAACGGGCTATTCCTATTCCAAGCTCTGGGATAAATATGTTAACCAAGAATGGGATATTCCTTGTGATACTCGCGTTCCTTTAGAACGAATTCGCTTTTGTAATAATCAATCACAACGCTTACCGCCAGAATTTGAACTGCATCCGCGAGTGTCTAAAATCATGGACAATCGCCGTAAAATGGCGGCAGGTGCAATGCCTTTAGACTGGGGCTTTGCGGAGAATATGGCTTATGCCACTTTGTTGTTAGATAAGCAGAATGTACGTTTAGTGGGTCAGGATGTTGGTCGTGGTACGTTTTTCCATAGACATATTATTTTACACAACCAAATCAATGGTGATTCCTATATCCCTATTAAGCACTTAGATATAGATCAAGGGCGGCCACAGATTTTTGATTCTATTTTATCTGAGGCTGGCGTTTTAGGTTTTGAATATGGCTACAGCTCGACCGTACCTGAAACGCTATCTATTTGGGAAGCACAATTTGGTGATTTTGCCAATGGAGCACAAGTTGTTATAGATCAATTTATTAGTTCAGGTGAAAGTAAGTGGGGGCGCTTATCTGGCTTAGTCATGCTGCTGCCACACGGACTTGAAGGTCAAGGCCCAGAGCATTCATCAGCGCGACTAGAAAGATATTTACAATTATGTGCCGATCAAAATATGCAAGTTTGCATCCCTTCTACACCGGCACAAATCTTTCATTTATTACGTAGGCAAGCATTGCGTACTTATCGAAAACCGCTTATCGTCATGTCGCCAAAAAGTTTATTACGTCATAAGCTCGCTGTTTCTACCTTAGAAGATTTAGTGAACGGGCATTTTAATACGATTATTTCAGAGACAAATATCTCAATCATTGAAGAAAAAGTAACTCGTTTAGTATTATGTTCAGGGAAAGTTTATTACGATTTAATAGAGGCCCGCGAGCAGAATAATCCCAATAATGTCGCTATCATCCGTATTGAACAGCTCTATCCTTTTCCTATTGCCGACTTTAAAGCAGAATTTGAAAAATATCCAAACCTAACAACTTTAACGTGGTGTCAGGAAGAAGCTCAAAATCAAGGAGCTTGGTATCAATCGAGACATAATTTTGTCCAATTCAAACCTGAGCACGTTAAATTAACTTACTGCGGCCGACCGGCATCTTCTTCGCCTGCCGTGGGAAATTTAGCGAAACATTTAGAACAACAAAAAGAAGTTGTAGAAAAAGCCTTATATGGCCATTCAGCCTAGGAAAATAATATGAGCATTGAAATACGCGTCCCTACTTTACCTGAATCAGTTGCTGATGCGACTTTAATTAGCTGGCATAAAGCACCAGGAGATTTCATTCAAAAAGATGAAAATCTCGTCGATTTGGAAACTGATAAAGTAGTACTCGAAGTCCCTGCCCCTGAATCTGGCATACTGACTGAAATTATTGCCCCAGATAACAGCACAGTCACTAGTGGTGACTTGCTGGCTATGATCACTGTGCAATCAATTCCAAACAACGCTAACGTAGCAGGAAAAAGTGCGCCCGCACAACAAGAAGCGGTTCATGTTAAACCGGAAATCGCTTTGAGCCCAGCGGTAAGGCGTATCATTTTTGAGAACAACCTTGATCCAAGTGTAATTAAAGGCACTGGTAAAGGTGCTCGAATTACAAAAGCTGATGTACAAGATTATTTAGCACAAAATACTCAAGAGATAGTACCTACAACTGCAGTAGAGCCGCCTGCTACCATTACCGAAGTGGTAGAAACAGGTTTGTTAGGCTCTACTGACGGAGAAAGTAAATCTATTAGCAAAAATAGCGTCCGTCCTGAACAGCGCGTACCGATGACGCGTTTACGTGCCAAAGTCGCCGAACGTTTATTGCAGGCTCAACAAAACGCCGCTATGCTCACTACGTTTAACGAGGTGAATATGCAAAGTGTCATGGACTTACGTCAACAATATCAGGATCGATTTACTGCAAAACACAATGTTAAATTAGGCTTTATGTCTTTTTTTATCAAAGCCTCAATAGAAGCGCTCAAACGCTTCCCAGCCATCAATGCCTCTATCGATGGTGAAGATATTATTTATCATGGGTATTACGATGTCGGTATTGCTGTTGCTTCACCACGCGGTTTAATTGTTCCTGTTTTACGGGATGCCGATCAACTCGACTTTGCTGGCATTGAAAAAAATATTGTTGATTTTGGCGCCAAAGCGAAAGCGGGCACACTGACCTATGATGAGTTAAATGGCGGTACTTTTACCATTACCAATGGCGGAATTTTTGGTTCCATGCTATCTACCCCCATCCTTAACCCACCTCAGTGCGCTATTTTAGGTATGCATGCAATTACTGAACGCGCTGTTGTAGAAAAGGGAGAAATTGTTATTCGCCCCATTATGTATTTAGCTCTCTCTTACGACCATCGTCTAGTCGACGGGCGTGATGCAGTACAGTTTCTCGTGGCAATCAAGGAAGGCTTAGAATCACCCGCGCATTTATTACTCAATATTTAATGAGGATAGCCTTATGTCAGATACAAAAAATGATTACGATGTTATTGTTATAGGTGCGGGGCCT
>JAUVAA010000216.1 GCA_030591965.1 bacterium | reverse complement strand
CTGGGAAGTAAATAGGCTGTTTTTCCTGTATTCCGCCAGCTTCATACAGGCTACATTTCTAAGAGGTGGGATGATTTAGGCAGGCGGACTGAAGTCCGGCCTACGTATGATTTGTCATATTTTGCTCATAAAAAAGGCCGGTTCATTTAAAATGAACCGGCCTTTTTTATGAGCTATTCTTAAGCTTATTTGCTTAAGAATTTGTATACAGCTGTAATTGCTTGATCTTCTGTGTAGCCAGCTTTTTTAACTGGACCAACAGCCATGATCGCTGCCATTGCTTTAGGCATACCATTTTTACCTTCTTTCAAAGTTTTAGCGAAGCTCTCTTCAGATAATTCACCAGCTTTGATTAGCTCAACTAATTGTGGGTTAGATGCGATATCATGGCAAGCACCACAACCACGACCGAAAGCGCGATCATATATTTTTTTACCTACTTTCATTTCGTCAGCAGATGCTTGAGCACTTAGACCTAATAAAGCTACTGTTGAAACAGCTAGTAATAATTTTTTCATTTTAACCTCTTTTTATTATAAAAAACTGTGTTTGCCCGTTGGAATTGTTAAGGCTCGCACGATAAGGAAATCAATAACTGCTAAATCATAAATAATTTAGACTGATTTATCAAATAATTTTATGCATTATATCAAGATATTTCTATTTTCTCCAAAGTTGTAAATAGCCATTTGAAGCGATACTGTATATTTTTCGGTCATTCGCAGTGAAAGTAAGTGCAAGTATGGTTGCCGCAGAGGGCTTCCAGAAGCTATCTTTTTTAGGTCGCCAGTAGCTTATAATTTCGCCGCTTCTTATATCCCATAAATCAATGCGTTGTGATACTCGGCCGCCAATGAGATATTTGCTATTGCCGGAAAAGGTAGCAGAAGAAAGAGTGATAAGCCTTGGGCCGAGTTGTTTATAGAGCTTGCCTGTTTGCGTTTTCCATAAGCGAATGGTGCCTAGGCCTTCATTGGTTAATGCATATTTATCGTCAGGAGATATGGCTACTGTAGATAGTTTACTTTGATGTGCCCAGCTGAATTTTTCTTGGCCATTATTTAAATCCCAAAGTTTGGCAGTTTCATCGCTAGAACCCGTAATGGCAAGCTGGTTACTGGCTGAAATATCGACTCTGGTGACTGAGCTTTCATGTTTGAAGGCGTAGCGTGTTTGACCGTGTTGTAGTGAATAATAAATGGCCTTATCTTCTAAGCCGATCAGGGCAAATTGTCCGTCAGCTGATAAAGTAATGGAGCTGATATTAGGCAAGTACCAGACATTCATTAACACGCCATCAGCAATGCGCCACCAAGCGAGAGACTCACTTTCGGCGGTTAGTGCATATTTTTCGTCATCTGAGATGGCTGTGTATAAAATACCGTTTTTTTCATCGGTATGCTGCCAAACGTGTAGTAGTTGTTTGGGTTTTAATTGCCATAGCTCGGCATTGCCTCGAGCTGTTGTACCAATAAGGGCAAGATTTTTAGATAAACTAGCTGAGAATACGCCTTCAGGTGCAAGCTCGTGTGTTCTCTCCGCTTTGGGTGTAGTATCACAGCCAATGAGTAGTAAAGAGAGCAGTAAGGGTGCTAGGAAAGGTTTATTCATAAGAAACGCTATCTTCATCAGGATGAAACCATTTGAGTTTGTCGTGCAATGAAACCACGGAGCCGATAATAATTAAGGTCGGTGGCTGAATGTCTTGATTTTTTATCAGGTCGGGCATAGATTTCAAGGTGCTGGTAATAACGCGCTGTGAATGAGTTGTACCTTGTTGAATAAGAGCGATCGGTAGTTCAGGCGATGCGCCATGCTGAATAAAGGACTGGCATATATTTTCTAATCCTGTGAGCCCCATATAAATAACGATAGTTTGATTCGGTGCAACCAGCTGTTGGTAATTAAGGTTAACGGTATTATCTTTTAAATGCCCAGTAATAAAAGTACAGGATTGGGCGTGGTCACGATGCGTTAGCGGAATGCCGCCGTAAGTAGCACAACCTGATGCGGCGGTTATTCCTGGAACTACTTGGAAATTAATATTATGTTCTACTAGTGTTTCAATTTCTTCGCCACCACGACCAAAAATAAACGGATCGCCACCTTTTAAACGCACAACGCGTTTACCCTCCAAGGCTAAGCGCGCGAGTAAGTCATTGATTGATTCTTGCGGTAGGCTATGATTGCTTTTTTGTTTGCCGACATAAATTTTTTCTGCATCACGGCGCACTAATTCAAGGATTTCAGGAGAAACGAGGCGATCGTAGACTACGACATCAGCTTGTTGCATTAGGCGTAATGCACGGAAGGTGAGTAAATCAGGATCACCTGGTCCTGCGCCTACTAAATAGACTTCACCGATGACTTTATGAGTGCCTGACGTATTTAGTATCTCTGACTTTAAGCGTGCTTCAGCTTCGGCTTCTTTGCCTGAGTAAAAAAGCTCAGCAATAGAGCCTTGTAAGGTTTTTTCCCAAAAAATACGTCGCTCTGAAGGAGGGTTAATATGTTCTTTGACTAAGCCTCGGTATTTTTCCGCTAATTGCGCTAAGCGCCCAAAAGCAGGCGGAATAAGGCTTTCAATTTTTGCCCGCAATAAACGAGAAAGTACTGGTGACGCACCTCCTGAAGAAATAGCAGCAACAATGGGAGAGCGGTCGATAATAGCAGGGACGATAAAACTGCATAGACTAGGACTATCGACGACATTGACGGGAATATTGTGTTCTTCGGCGGTGGTAGCGACGAGTTTATTGATATTTTTTTGATTAGTTGCAGATATTATCAGGCGTTGGCGATGAATATCTTCTGCTGCAAAGCTCTTTTGTATAATAGTTAAGTCGTATGTTTTTTCTAATTGACTGACTTGTGAACTTATTTCTGGGGCAATAACGGTAATATCAGCACCGGCTTTAGCGAGTAACTCGATTTTTCGGGCGGCAATCTCACCGGCACCGATAACTAAGCAAGGTTTGTTTTTTAAATCGATAAAGAGGGGGAAGTAGTCCATAGCTTATATAAATGATACTGGGTTATCGTTCGCAGAATTTGTTTGAAGTGCTATTATATGCGCTCTTTTAAAAGCATGATTGAGAAAATTTAAAATCAGAATGATTGAATTTAATATAGAAGTGGACGCCGTCGGCTTGCATTGTCCTTTACCTTTATTGCGTTTAAAAAAAGCGTTAAAAGATATGCTTTCTGGCGAGGTGGTGAAAGTGACTGCTACAGATCCTGCCGCGCATTTGGATTTTGGTGTTTATGCTGAGCAAACCGGTAATAAAATTATTGAATATATTCGAGCAGATGAGCAGCAGGTTTTTTATGTGCGTAAGAAATAGGTGATGCTGTTTGGGAAATAATATTGGTAGGGCGGACTTCAGTCCGCTTTTTAACAATGGATGGCTAAAGCCACACCCTAGCAATAGTGATTAAACCTTGCTATGAGTATAAATATTACTGAATAAATGCGTGACGATTAAAAGCATGGTTTCGGTGATTTTTATCGCTGGCTTGCGTTTTTTATCTTCTGCGGCAAATTCATCAATAGAATCATTAATGAAATTAATTAAACCTGTCTGCTTAATTTGTTGGTCAAAGTGTTCTTGCAATGATTCTTTTTGTTTGGATAAGCCTTGTAATTGAGTGCTTAATAACTCTGCTTGTTTTTCTAGCCATTCAGGACTTAACTCATCTTGCGTTGGTGTTTTGCCAAAAGCATGTTGATAAACACAAATAATATCAAAACATAAGTCCATAAAGACATGACTCATGTCTTGGTTTTGCTCATTAATCGCCATAGGGAAAAGCTGGAAGACCATTTGTGAGAGCACTGGTTGGTCTTCTTGAAATTGATTTAAAATTTTTCTACCTTCTGTTTCGTCAAGGCTTCTTGCGTATTCTAAGGCTTTATACAGTTCTGGCGTGGTTAGTTCGTGCATAGTTTACTCTGTTATTTATTGTTTGAGGTGTTTGCATTACGCTATTT
>JAUVAA010000046.1 GCA_030591965.1 bacterium | reverse complement strand
TCGCGGTTTGGCAAAAATACATGGTAGAAATGAACAGTGGGCAGAACTTGCAGTACGTGATGCAGCCCGCCTTTCTGCAACAGAAGCATTAAAACTGAATGTCATTGATATAATTGCCCCCGATGTAAGCAGCTTATTTAAACAACTGCAAGGTAGGAGAATTAATGTTGCCGGTAAAGAGCTGATATTAAATACTGAGAGTATTGCAATACAAAGTATCAAGCCAGATTGGCGCAGTCAGTTTTTAGCGGTCATTACCAATCCCAGCATGGCCTATATTTTATTAATGGTCGGGATTTATGGCTTGATATTGGAATTCTCCCATCCAGGGAGTATTGTTCCCGGTACTGTCGGTGGAATTTGCTTTTTATTAGCTTTATATGCCTTGCAGCTATTGCCTGTGAATTATGCCGGTATGGGGCTTATTCTATTTGGCGTTGCCCTAATGATAGTCGAAGCCTTTATGCCCAGCTTCGGCATACTCGGCTTAGGCGGCGTAGCGGCCTTTGTTATTGGCTCGGTGATATTAATGGATACTGATGTGCCAGGTTTTGGTATAGATACTGAACTCATTACCGGTTTTGCTTTGAGTAGCGCAGCATTTTTTATTATTGCACTGGGTTTCATATTAAAAGCAAGACATAACCCAGTTGTTAGTGGTCAAGAACAGATGCTAGATTGTATCGGTGTCGTGCTGGATGATTTTACCGAAAAAGGGATGATTCATATTCATAGTGAAAACTGGCAGGCCATAAGTGACCAGCCTTTGCGAAAAAATGAAAAAGTAAGAGTAACCGCCATTACTGGGCTGCTTTTACAGGTTGTACCCATCAAAAAATAGGAGAATAAGTGATGTTTGTAAATTTCGGTTTCATTTCTATCGGCATTTTATTGTTATTATTGATTAGTGCATTCAGAATTCTCAGGGAATATGAGCGTGGTGTTATCTTTATGCTGGGGCGTTTTTACAAAGTAAAAGGGCCCGGGTTCATCATTGTTATCCCTTTAATTCAACAAATGGTACGCGTTGATTTACGTACTATTGTGATGGACGTGCCGACTCAGGATGTTATTTCTCGAGATAATGTTTCCATTAAGGTCAATGCCGTCGTTTATTTTCGCGTTATAGATCCGGAAAAAGCGATTATACAAGTAGAAAATTTTTATGATGCCACCAGCCAATTAGCGCAAACAACTTTACGCTCGGTATTGGGGCAACATGAATTAGATGAAATGCTAGCCGAACGTGAGCGCCTGAATATTGATATACAAACCAGTCTTGATGAGCAAACCGATGCTTGGGGGATTAAGGTAGCGAATGTCGAAATCAAACATGTGGATTTGGATGAACGAATGGTTAAAGCCATTGCCAAACAGGCAGAAGCCGAGCGAACCCGACGCGCCAAAGTAATTCATGCTGAAGGGGAATTGCAGGCTGCCGAAAAATTGATGCAGGCAGCAAAAATATTGGCAGAACAACCTGGGGCGATTCAGCTAAGATATATGCAGACCTTAACTGACATTGCAGGCGATAAGTCTTCCACTATCGTATTTCCAATAGACCTATTGAATGGATTTAAACAGCAATAACCTTTCGCATTGGAAACCTAGGCGTGAAAAATAGACGTTTTCACTCCAACACTCTGTCTTTAGTAATGACTAAAAAGATTGGGATAATTCAATATCTTCGCCAAAATGAAAATCAACCCATTTTGGCAAGTTTTTCAGCCTGTAAGTGATTGATTTTCATATAGTGAAAAAGGCTATTTTAAGCTTAAATAAAAATTGGCGAAGGTGTTGATAATTATAAACAAATATTTAATACCCTTTCCCACCATCTGACAATACCACTTTACCCGAGATGAGCGGTACATAGACTAAATTCAAGTCATGAGTGTATATCTGTGATGAGTTATTGATCCCTTGCTCCCTCAGAGTCCTGTTCTGGCAGATTAGTAGTGCTCAGTCTCGGACATCTCCATAATTTGCGCCGCAGCACCTTTGCCTGCATCTTCATAAGGAATTAAGACCAAACCGGCACCCGCCAGCTTTAGCTTATCCGCAATCGCATGGTTATGTGCTGTTACCACTATTTTTCCTTGGAAATCAATATCATTCAAACCATGCAATAAAGACAAACTCACATGAGGATCGTCTACCGTGCAAATAATCCACTTTACAGAGGCTAATGGCAATGCGCTGATAAACTCTGGATCCTCAGCATCGCCGTAATGAACTGGATGACTTGTACTATCGCTCCTGTGAACTAAATCAGGATTAAAATCGATACCTTGCACCTGATAATTATTAGCTCTTAGAATTTTAGCGATGCCAGTACCAAACCTGCCCAAACCAAAAAGAATAACATCGGCCTCAAAATCCATTGCTGCCTCTTCTTTTTGCTGCTCTCTATAGGGAATTGTGCGTTCAAAAACACTCAACCAAGGTGCCAGTTTTTCATACAATTGATGCGAATAAATGATCATATAAGTCGAGATACTGATCGTAATCACAGCTACTAAAGTAATAATACCGAGTGTTTGCGGTGCAATATGCCCTAACATAACACCTAATGCGCCCAAGATTAAAGAAAACTCACTGATCTGAGCAACGGCCAGTCCAGCTAGAAATCCTGTACGTTTTCGATAACCTAAAAATCCCATGATCGACATCACTATTATAGGATTTCCCACCAAAACAAACGCTGAAAAAATGAGTGCGGGAGTTAATTGCAGACCAATCATGGATAAATCCATTTGTGCACCCAAATCGATAAAGAAAAACAATAATAGAAAATCACGCAAACCCACCATGCGCGCAGCAATCAGATCTTTATAAGGCGAAGAGGCTATCGAAACCCCCGCTAGAAACGCCCCTACTTCTTTACTAAAGCCGAGCATCACACCGATAGTCGCCAACGATACCGCCCAAGCAATCGCAAACAGTAATAATAGCTCTTGTGATTTTGCTAGCAAACGCAAGACATACGGTAGTACATAACGCATTAACAGCATTATGGCGCATAATAGCCCTGCGCCATTAATCAGGACTTTCAGTGCTTCATTTTGTAGAGACTCAACATCCCCACCCTGACCAAAAGCCGTCAGGCCGATCATCACCAGCACAACCACAATATCCTGCACAATCAAAAAACCCAGTGCAATCTGGCCGTGCAAAGCATTCATTTCTCGTTTATCGGATAATAGCTTGACGATAATAATGGTACTGGAAAAGGCTAATGCAGCACCGATATAGATAGCACCTACTGCTGTCACACCCAAGGCAAGTGCAATCAAATATCCAAACACCGAAGTAAAAAACACCTGCCCTAAACCAGTTGCCAATGCTACCGGCCCCATAGTGCGGATAATATGCATATCCAGTTTCAGCCCTACGACAAACAGCAATAAAGCAATACCCAACTTGGCTAATAAATCAATCTGATCATTAGCGCTGACTAATTCCATACCCGATGGACCAACAAAAATACCCAAGGCAATAAAGGAAACAATAAGCGGCTGCTTTAAGCGCAAACCAATCGCCCCAAAAATAGCTGCTAAAAATAATAAAACCGCTATTTCGGTAAAAATATCACTAAAAGCAATGTCCATTTAAGTCTCCTTATGTAGATTTCATTATTCAGGCTATCGCATAAAGCTAATAACTCATTAATTAATCAATAAGTGCGCGTAGATACTAACAATATAACCCAATGCAATCGCTGGCATCCACTTCAAATGACTGAAAAAGGTATAAAATCCTTTTGCCTGTCCCATTAAAGCAACGCCCGCTGCTGAGCCAATCGACAACAAACTGCCGCCTGTTCCGGCTGTTAGCGTCACTAACAGCCATTGCGTTTCTGACATCTCGGGATTCATGGTTAAAACAGCAAACATAACCGGAATATTATCAATGAGGGCTGATGCGACTCCAACTAATATATTAGCAGTCGTTGCGCCTAATTCACCATACATAAATTCGGAGGTTAAAGACAAATAGCCCATAAACCCCAAGCCACCCACGGACATAATAATGCCATAGAAGAAAAATAAGGTATCCCACTCTGATTTGGCTATGTGACTGAAAACGTCAAAAGCACTACCCGTACCTTCTGCACCAGGAATCATGTCAAACGCTGAGCGCTCACGCCTGAACTTAGTACGCAAGTAATAACCAAAGAGCTTTAAATAACCCAAGCCCATTAACATACCGATAGCCGGTGGCAAATGTAGGAATTGATGGAAAAAGATGGAAGTCGCAATGGTAGCTAAAAATAGTAACACAATGAATAATCCGCCATGCTTGATGCCTGCACTCACTTCCTTTGGCAAAGCTGGGCTGTCTTTAGGCAGGTAGAAATACATAATCGTGGCGGGTATGACAAAATTCAGCACCGATGGGATAAACAGCTTAAAGAAAGTCGTAAACTCTAAAATTCCTTTTTGCCAGACCATCAATGTCGTAATATCGCCAAAAGGACTGAAAGCTCCACCAGCATTTGCAGCAACCACAATATTGACACAGGCAATCGCGATAAATTCAGGTTTAGCGGCACCGATTGTTAAAATCACAGTACACATAATCAAAGCAGTGGTCAGATTATCGGCAACCGGTGAAATTAAAAACGCCACAATACCCGTAATCCAAAAAATCTGTCTATAGCTGTAGTTCCTTGAAACCAGGGCAAAATGCAGCGCATCAAACACCCCCCGTTCTATCATCGCACTGATATAAGTCATTGCAACCAATAGAAAAAAGAACAGTTCGGTATATTCCAGAAAATTGTGTTCCAGCGCCTGCCTGGCAAGATCATTTAGGCCATGCGTTTTATAGACATAGGCAATAATCGCCCAGATAATCCCAGCTGCGACCAAAACGGGTTTGGATTTTTGCAAATGCAGCTTTTCTTCAAAGATCACTAAAGTATAAGCAATCAGAAAGATAAATAGCACCAAATAACCAGATAAATGCGTGGTTAAATCCAATCTATGCGGACTAACTTCAGCACTTAATACAGACACAGGAAATAACAGTAATATATTTAAAAATACCCAGCTACTTATCTTTTTATTCATCGTAGTGTGCTTTATTAGCAGTATAAGAGCGCATATAGTTAGCCGTTCGACTTTAGAGAAAATATTGAATCTTCATGTGACCATAAGAAACAAGATCTCTGCTTCCGTCAAGGTGGCATACGAAATATCAATTCATTATTAAAGTATCATCATAAAAACTAACCTCACCGGTAGTAATATTATGATTACCACCAATAATGCCACACTCTCCCCTTTCAATCATTTCCTTTAAAATCGGACTACGTTCCATAATGGCATGGACAGTGCGTTTAACATTAATCTCGGACACTTTTTCTACAAATTTTTCATTGCTTGAGGTACGATTTTCAGTGACCGTTTTTTCATCATAAACCGCAGGCTGTAATTTACTTAACAAGGCGGTCAAATTACCCATTTCTACATGGTCGCAAGCTCCTTTTACTGCACCGCATTTAGTATGACCTAAGACCACGATGATTTTAGAGCCAGCGACTTTACAACCAAATTCCATGCTACCTAAAATATCTTCATTAATAATATTTCCGGCGATACGTACACTAAAAACATCACCTAAGCCCTGGTCAAAAATCAACTCTGCGGATGTGCGCGAATCGATACAGCTTAGAATAACGGCAAAGGGATGCTGCCCATCTGAGGTTTCATTGGCCTGTTGCAACAAATTACGGTTGACCTTCATGTTGTTAATAAAACGCTTATTACCTTCTTTTAATAATTCTAAAGCCATTGTCGGGGTAATGGCAGCCTGCATTTCTTGAGTTAATGTTTTCATCTGATTTCCTGTATTCTTCTTAAGAATTAAAGAGTTTATGCCGCCGTCGGCTCTATAAAATTGATCTTTTCAACCGTAATATTTTTGGTTTTGGCATTGCTCTCATAATTTTTTATGATCTCAACAACATCGTAAGCAATGGATTTTGAATAGGTGCAATCAATAATCACTTTGGCATTATTGGGGATTTCATTTAAGGTTCTTAAGATCCCCGCCTTATTGATAAAAGACACCTCTTCAGCCAAGACCAGATGATGAACCTCTTGTCCATTTTCTGAGCTAATCACGTTTTTCATATAATGAGAATTTCGGTAACTGTGGTGTAAAGTGAAGAAAATACCAAAAGCCATACCGATGGATATACCGGCTAATAAATCGGTCGCTAAAATGCCGATAACCGTCGCGGTAAAAGGCGCAAATTGCTCCCACCCTAGTGTATACATTTGCTTAAATAGTGCCGGTTTCGCTAATTTATAACCCACTATAAGTAAAATAGCTGCCAAACTGGCTAACGGAATTTGATTCAATAAGCCAGCAATGCTAACCGCGCTAATTAATAAAAATAGCCCATGAAGTATCGCGGACAATTTGGTTTTACCGCCAAAGGCAATATTAGCCGAGCTGCGCACAATCACCTGAGTAACAGGCAATCCGCCAATCAAACCTGAAACGATGTTGCCTACACCTTGTGCTTTTAATTCCCTGTTCGTAGGAGTCACTCTTTTATCAGGATCAAGTTTATCGGTTGCCTCAACACATAATAATGTTTCTAAACTGGCGACAATTGCCATAACGACCGCAATTTTCCAGACCTCAACATTAGTAATGGCGGAAAAATCAGGAAAAGTAAACTGGTTGAAAAAGCTGGCCAAACTGTCTGGCACAGGGAGGCGTACAAGCTGATCTGCATCTAAACTAAAAGGCAATAATCCAGCTTGATAAGCTGTGCTCATAATAATACCTAACACCACAACCACGATTGGACCTTGTATCAGTTGAAAAATTTTATGTTTTTTGGTCAACACCATATCCCAAAAGATAAGAATGATTAAAGACAGTACTGAGATTAAGACCGCACCCTCTGAGAAGACTTCCAATGCACTGGAGATAGAAGAAAAGGTATTTTCTCCATCGGGTTGAAAAAACTCAAAATCACCTTCCATATCTTTGTCATAGCCTAAAGCGTGGGGTATCTGCTTTAAAATAATTAATAAGCCTATACCCGTTAACATCCCTTTAATGACCGAAGAAGGAAAGAAATAGGCAATAAAACCCGCTTTTGCAAAGCCCATAATAAGTTGAATCACTCCAGCTAAAACCAGCGCTAATAAAAATATAGGCCAGGACCCCAAGCTTGTAATAGCAGAAAACACAATCACAGCCAGACCTGCCGCTGGGCCACTAACGCCAAGTGGTGAGCCGCTGACAGCGCCTACGAGGATGCCACCGACAATTCCCGAAATAATCCCAGAAAACAACGGTGCGCCCGAAGCCAAAGCAATGCCAAGACATAGCGGAAGTGCCACAAAAAACACCACAATACTGGCAGGCAAGTCATTTTTAATTTGTTTAAACATTTTTACTTCTCCAAGCAGTTGGTTTAGACTCACATAAAATAGCAATACTATTTACGAAAAATAGTAATACTATCATTAAAGATTGTAAAGCACTTGATATGTTTTTTACAAAATTTTGGCCGCAGCTTTGCTCTTAAGGCATTAAAATAAATTAAATCTTTTAGAATAAAGCCAAATTAGGTAGCGTGATGGAAATACAATTACACATTAAAATGAATGAGAGATTATTTCTCAGAGACCCAGAGAAATCCGAGCTGGGTAGAAAGATCATCTTGCACAGCATTCAATTAATCCATAAAAACGGTTTTGAAGATTTCACGTTTAGAAAGCTGGCAAAAGAAATGGGCTCTACTGAGGCAGGTATTTATCGATATTTCGAGAATAAGCACAAGTTACTGATATATTTGACGGCTTGGTATTGGAGTTGGCTTGAGTACCAAGTTAGCTTTCATACTCAAAACATTGAAGATCCCAGCATTAAACTCAAAATGGTGATTAAGTTATTAGCAAGCACCGTACAGGATGACACCAGAACTGACCATATTGATGAGAGCTGTCTGCATCAGATTATTATTACTGAAAGCTCAAAAACCTATTTGACCAGAAATGTATCCCAAGATAACAAGGATCAGTTATTTAAACCTTATAAAGACCTTTGCGCCGTTATCGGAAGTATAATTTTAGAATGTAATCCAAATTACAAATACCCGAAATCCTTAGCCTCTACGATTATTGAAATGGCACATTTTCAAAACTTCTTTATGCATAACCTACCTTCCTTGACTGATTTTGGGGCGCACAAAGATGAATTAGAAATTATTTCATTTCTGGAAGATTTGGTGTTTTCCAGTATCAATAAAACTTAGAACAAGTCCGCCTGTCTTGGTCAATACTAGAACTTAGCATTATCAGCATCTACACAACTTATTAATAGTTAAACCCAATAAGCTGTAAGTTAAGGTAGCTCCCTCTCCTGCTAGAAAGGGCTGGCATGAGGAAAATAAAATCAAGGCTTTATCTATATTCCCCGTCACTTCTCATTAGTCACAAGCACAAATACCTATAAAAACATTGTCATTCCCGAAGTCTTTTGTCGGGAATCCACGCTATACGTGGACTCCTGCTAACAACATACAGGAATGACGAGCAAAAAAGTTATCTATACCTCATTGACAATGAGAAGTGACTATTCCCCCACATCCAACCGTCTCCCTCTGAAGAAGGAGTTTAGACTTGCGTAGACACCTTATTGACTTAGCGGACTGAAGTCCCCCCTACAGAGTACCGTTACATTGAAATTTGGATCAAAGCTTCCCCTGGCGTAACCCGGTCGCCTTTTTTGATATGAATATTAGCCACACGACCCGCTACCTGAGCCTTGATTTCAGTTTCCATTTTCATCGCTTCAATAATAAATAAAGTATCGCCAATCGTGACCTGATCGTCTTCATTAACCATCACCTCAACCACATTACCTGGCATCGAGGTGCTAATATCACCAGGGCCTCTACTCGCAGGCCGTCCAGATTCATTTTGCCCCGTGTATTCATTCAAAGGTTGTAACAAGACCTCTTCGGGCATGCCATCAACCGTTAAATACAAATGACGCTGACTTTGCTCGTGCGGGCCAGCACCTGTTAACTGAATATTATAGGTTTCACCATGTAGGCTGATATTAAACTCAGTAGCCAATGGCGTTGCGGTACTGGCTGTTGCCTGACCGACTGCCTGCAGCACTTCGGGAACCAATGTCCCTGCCTCACGCTGCTCTAAATAGGTTTGCCCTATATCGGGGAACATGGCATAAATCAACACATCTTCTTCATTTTTAGCAAACCCTGCCGCGTCTTTACGTAAACTGACCATTTCATCTTTGATCAAGTCTGCAGGACGCACTTCAATCACAGATTCATTACCTATCGCCTGCTTACGTAAAGCAGCATCAACATTTCCAAGCGCACGTCCATAACCACCTTGAAGATAGCGTTTCACTTCATTAGTAATGCTTTTATAACGCTCACCCGTGACCACGTTAAGTACCGCCTGAGTACCGACAATTTGAGAGGTTGGCGTGACTAAAGGCGGATAACCCAAATCTTTACGTACTTTAGGGATTTCTGCAAACACCTCATTAATACGCTCTAAAGCTCCCTGCTCTTTTAACTGATTCGCTAGGTTAGACATCATGCCACCCGGCACTTGACTTAATAACACGTCAGTATCGACACCTGAATAAGCGCTCTCAAACTGGTGATATTTTTTACGCACTTCTTTAAAGTAGTCGGCAATCTCTTTTAATAAAGCCATATCCAAGCCAACCTCATACCCTGCTTCGCGTAAAGCCACCGCCATGGTTTCTGTCGGAGGATGACTGGTGCCACCCGCAAAACTAGAAATCGCGGTATCAATATGCTGACAACCGGCTTCAATCGCTTTTAGCTGACACATGGCTGACATGCCCGAGGTTGAATGAGAATGTAAAAATAAAGGCACGTCTACCCGCTCTTTAAGGCGGCTGACCAGTTGTTCGGCTGAAAATGGAGTTAATAATCCCGCCATATCTTTGATAGCAAGACTATCACAGCCCATATCTTCGAGCTTTACCGCTAATTCGACAAAACTGTCTAAGGTATGTACTGGGCTGACCGTATAACACAGGGTGCCTTGCGCATGTTTCTGGTTACGCTTAACTGCATTCACCGCAGTGATTAAATTACGCTCATCATTCAGCGCGTCAAACAAGCGAAACACATCAATGCCATTTGCCGCACTTTTATCGATAAAGGCATTAACGACATCATCAGCATAATGACGGTAGCCTAGCAAATTCTGACCACGTAATAACATTTGTAAGCGCGTATTAGGTAAAGCTTCACGTAATTGACGTAAACGCTCCCACGGGTCTTCTTTTAAAAAACGCAAACAGGCATCAAACGTTGCGCCACCCCAGACTTCTAGTGACCAATAACCCGCTCGATCCAGCTTTTCGCAAATCGGCAACATATCTTCAGTACGTAAGCGCGTGGCGATTAAAGATTGATGGCCGTCGCGTAACACCACGTCGGTAAAATAAACGGGACCTTTTGTTGATGTATTTTGTGTGCTCATAATATTTTCCTAAAAACCTGAATGAACTGCGATAGCAGCAGCGATAGCAGTGGCCAATTCTTCTGGGTCACGCTTCAAGGAGTAATGGGTTAATTCGGGGTGTGAATCGACAAACGAAGTATTAAAGCCGGCGCTCTTAAAATCTTCCGAGTTTAAAATTTCATGATAATAAGGAATGGTGGTTTTAATTCCAGACAGGCGCATATCATCCAAGGCTCTTTGCCCACGAGCGATAACACGCGGCCAATCCTGAGCCCAAACCACGAGCTTAGCGCACAAGGAATCATAATGTGGTGGCAAAGTATAACCCGTGTAAATCGACGTATCGGTACGTACACCAGGACCACCGGGCGCATAATAACGACTGATGCGCCCAAAACTGGGCAAGAAATCATTTTGTGGATCTTCAGCATTAATCCGAAACTGCATAGCAAAACCATTGATATGCACGTCTTCCTGCTTAATGCTCAAGGGCAACCCCGAAGCAATCCGCAATTGCTCCTGCACGATATCCACGCCAGTAATTTCTTCAGTAATGGTATGCTCAACCTGAACGCGAGTATTCATTTCCATAAAATAAAAACTGTCATCACTATCTAACAGAAACTCTACTGTGCCCGCATTTTGATAACCTACCGCCTTCGCAGCTTTAACCGCTAAATCGCCAATATATTCACGCTGCTCTTGGGTGAGTTGTGGTGAGGGTGCAATTTCAATCAGCTTTTGATTGCGGCGCTGAATAGAGCAATCACGCTCATAAAGATGAATGGCATCGCCAAAACTATCGCCTAATATTTGTACTTCAATATGTCGTGGATTAACCACGCATTTTTCCATAAACACATCAGCACGACCGAAGGCTTTGGTTGCTTCGGAAATTACCCGGTCATAATTTTGCCGTAACTCGGGTTCATTGTCACAACGCCGAATGCCTCGCCCCCCACCGCCTGAAGTCGCTTTTAGCATAATAGGGTAGCCAATTTCACTGGCTTTAATGAGTGCATCATCCAATCCAGACAAATTTCCATCTGTACCTGGCGTGACCGGAACACCTGCTGCGGTCATGCTTTTACGAGCCTCGGTTTTATCCCCCATTTTGTTAATCACTTCAGCACTAGGGCCAACAAAGGCGATACCTTGTTGCGCGCATATTTCCGCTAACAAGGCATTTTCTGATAAAAAACCATAACCCGGATGTAAGCCATCACACCCCACTGATTTAGCAATATTGACTAACTGCTGGGGATTCAGGTAGCCAGCAAGCGGGTCTTCGCCGATGCAATAGGCTTCATCTGCTTTTTTAACATGCAAAGCGTGACGATCAGCCTCTGAATACACCGCTACTGAGCGTATGTCTAACTCTCGGCACGCCCTGATAATGCGAACGGCAATTTCACCGCGATTCGCTATAAGTATCTTGGTTAACATGATATTGACCCTCGGTACTAAGTAAAAAATGCACGCTATGGCATTCATTGTTTTCAGGCGTATCGATTGCTTTCGCCTTAAAAAGAGATATTATCTGATAATATTCATTAAAGATAATTAACATATATAATCTATAGCATAAACTTTTCTTTATAGTTAACCCTTATGCGCGCCACATTACACCAGCTAAAAATATTCCAACAAGTCGCTTTTTTTAAAAGCTATTCAATCGCAGCAAATAAGTTAAACCTAACTCAGCCAGCTGTCAGCATTCAAATCAAACAGTTAGAAGACAACCTTGGTTTACCCCTTTTTGAAAAAATAGGCAAACAGGTTTTTCTAACTTCGGCGGGGAAAGAATTCAGCACATTCTGTATAGATATTTTTTCCCGAATCGATAATATGGATATGAAGTTGAGCGCTATGAAAGGTCAATTAGAAGGAGACTTTTACCTTGCCGCCGTAACCAGTGCAAAATATTTCACCCCCCACTTGTTAGGTGCTTTTCATAAGCTCTACCCAAAAGTCAGCTTGTTTCTGGACGTGGTTAATCGCAGTCAAATTATCCAACGCTTAAAAAATAATGACATTGATTTAGTGATTATGGGATTAGTACCCGAAGATTTACCGTTAACCTGTTATCCCATTATTGATAACCCAATTGTTATCACAGCAAGCCCCACTCATCCTTTAGCTACACAAAAAAACATTCCTTTAAGTGAATTACTTAACTATGACTTTATTTTTCGTGAACAGGGCTCTGGTACACGCAAGGCTTTCGAGGACTTCTTACTTTCCAACCAGGTAAAATTATCACCCAGTATGGTACTGGGCAGTAGTGAAACTATTAAACAAGCGGTGATGGCGGATCTCGGCATTTCGGTTCTTTCACGCCACAGCATTACGCTGGAATTAGCCACCCATAATCTAGTTGAGCTGGATATACAGGGGTTTCCACTAATGCGTAGTTGGTATCTAGTTCACCACGAAAGCAAATGTTTATCACCCGCTGCACAAGCTTTTGTTGATTTAATTCTGCATGAGCAAGAAACAGTGGCCAGTTTATGTAATCGCTTTCTTGAGACTCAATTTATTTCACAGTAAAGCATTCAGGACAATTTTGACCTACGAATAAAAATCAACCGTAGCGTTCAAGCTACATTTCTACTCATTACAAACCCGTTGCCAATACCGGAAATATCCCCTTCAAACCATTAGCAATAAATTCGACAGCTAATGCTGCGATAATCAATCCCATCAGACGCGTGAAAACGTTAATTCCGGTACGGCTAATATGTTTACTTATCCATGGCACACTGGCGAGTACACCCCATAAAACCAGCACCACTAGAACAATAATCAACACCATCATCAAATAATGACTCATATCATTCCCTCTATGCGCATACAGTATTACAGCACTAACCACCCCCGGCCCCGCCAATAAAGGGATAGATAAAGGCACAACGGCAATAGATTCCTTAACCTCCCCTTCCTGCAATTCCTGTTCAGTTTGAGAAGTTTCACTCATTTTTCCATGGAGCATAGAAATCGCCATCATCATCAATAAAATACCGCCAGAAATTTTAAAAGAATTAATGGTAATACCAAAAAAATCCAGTAAATGCTCGCCGACAAAAAGCGTCACAATTAGAATCGTCAATACAGTGACAATAACCGTATTCACTATTTTCTTCAAATCTTCATGTTTACTATCCGAGGTAAGCGTAACCACAACGGGAACGGCGGCTAAGGGATCGAGCACAGCCAATAGCGCAATAAAAATCTTTATATAATCTGCATATTCAAGCATTTTGTTGGGTACTCATAGTATCAGTTTAAACTCACGGCTTTTTCTCTCCCAATCTCTGAGGATGTGAAAGTATTATTCACTTTTAAAACAATTGGTTAAAGATAGGATAATTCAACAACGGTTTGGGGCGCAGTGCTTTAGCCTGCTCTTACGTCAATAAAAGCAGGCTAAAGCACTGCGCCCCATCTGCCTTTTAACAATAACAAGTAATATGATTCCAACATAACCAATTGATAAATATTAAATTAATACTTTCACAGCCTCTAAAGCCGCACCCTACAGGGGAAAAAATACGACAAATGAAAAACAGATAGGAATAACTAGCGGACTGAAGTTTCCCCTACCCTTTCCACTTAATATTACAGCCTATACTCGGTATTTGCTCCCGATTGTTCACTTTACCAGCTAATAACAAATCTAAAGCATGACGCAAATCCTCACCTGTTAAAGCCATCTCATTTTTAGGGGTTGCCCCATCTAATCGGCCCCGATAAACGCAAGCTAAATCCGCATCAAACAAATAAATATCCGGCGTACAAGCCGCTAAATACGCTTTGGCAACCGCCTGAGCCTCATCATATAAATACCCAGCAAAAGGATTGCCCCACTCAAGCATCATGGCCTGCATTTTATCCGGCGCATCCTGAGGGTAATTTTCTATATCATTGGCACTGATCGCAATAGTACTAATGCCTTGCAGAGCATATTGATTAGCAATAGCAATCAACTGATCCTTAATATGGATGACATATGGGCAATGATTACAAATAAACATCACTAGCGTGCCTTGCTCACCCTTTAAATTGGCAAGACTTTTATGCTCTCCCGACATCGTATCTAACAAAGTAAAATCAGGCGCAATTGTGCCCAAAGGCATCATATTAGAAGGTGTTGCTGACATAGTATTATCCTCACAAAATATTTATAGTAGCGCTAAAAACAAATAACCCAGTAAAAAACTCAACTTTATGTGACATTGTCACTGATAATAAATTAATAATACTCTAATATACATTCCAAGCCGTTTATACAGTCCCTCCCAAACTTCAATAACGGTGTAACGGTAATCACGTCATTCCTAATTTAGCGGGAATGGCGTGTTACTTATATTACGCATACTGCGTTTATCATTAATAAAGGTGATTTATGATTGATTTTTTATTAGGTATTTTTTCCGAAATGTTTCAGATGAATATGCGTGACCACCACGATATGCCCTTTGCTATGCCATTAATGATGGCCTGCTTAGTGGGTGGTTTGGTCGGTTTTATTATCGTTAAGTTTGTCGTTAAAGAACAGCAAGATGACTCAGAGCAAAGACAAGTTCATTAATGCTTCTCTGCTACTTTACGTAGCGCTGCTAGGTTTAATAAGGTCACAGTCCCTCGGCTCAAACTAACCCAACCATACACTTCAAAGCGTTTTAAATGTCTGGAAATAACTTCACGAGCTGAGCCCAATTCTGCGGCCAGCTCTTGGTGCGTCAAAGTCAGTACGTCTCTGCCATCCGCTAATAGTGCTCGACTTAAGCGTGCATCAATCGCACTAAAAGTAACATCCTCTAAAAGCCCAATCACATCAGATAATCGCGCTGAAAACTTCTTAAATACAAATTCACGAAAAAAAGCAGACTGCTCTATACAGCGGTAAAAAGCGGGGGCAGAAATGGCAAACGCTAAGACTGGACTCTCAGCAATGCCTTCCGCCGGATAATTGTCGCCACTTAATAAACAAGACGTCGTCAGCACACAAGAATCACCCGAACACACACGATACAGTAACATTTCCCGACCACTTTCAGAAATAATCTGCGTTTTCACACTACCTTGTAAAACCAATAAATACTGCTCACAAGCATCACCTGGATAAAAAACCTGTTGCCCTGCAGGCAACTCAACTAATTTTGCCGAGAGCATCAAGCTTTTCATACTTGCCTCTCCTGAGGCAACAAATTCAGGAAAATAAGTATTCCATAAATTCTGCAACCCTACTGCATCCATAAGCATGCCCCACTTGATTTTTCCAGCATATCTAGAGTTTTTTGATGCTCAACTAATTCTTCATCAGAACATTGAATAACTTTCAATGCGGGTCGGTCACTGCTAATGCGTTGAATCACTTGC
Source organism: bacterium (assembly GCA_030591965.1). GTDB lineage: Bacteria > Pseudomonadota > Gammaproteobacteria > Methylococcales > Methylomonadaceae > Methyloprofundus. The sequence goes on along the minus strand of JAUVAA010000046.1, from coordinate 1,603 downwards.
TCCTTACCACCCCCACTTAAATCATCCTCATCCAACATCGAAATTTGTCCACCGGTCATTAATAAATAAACGTCCGACAAAATCTCCGCATCGAGCAAAGCACCATGCAAATCACGATGACTATTATCAATACCATAGCGCTTACATAAAGCATCTAAACTATTACGCTGCCCGGGGTGCTTTTTACGCGCATAGACTAGACTATCAAAAACTGTACAAAAATCCTCAGTTTTACCGATAGACTGATTTAACAATGCAAATTCATGGTCCATAAAGCCAATATCGAACGGTGCATTATGAATAACCAGCTCCGCGCCACGGATAAAATCTAAAAAATCACCCACAACATCTTTAAACAGAGGCTTATCTTGCAAGGACTCATTAGTAATCCCATGCACCTCAATCGCCCCTTGGTCTATCTTGCGCTCGGGATTGATATACATATGAAATTGCCGATCAGTCAAACGCCTGTTCACTAACTCCACACAACCAATCTCAATAATTCGATGCCCTTCTTTAGGATTTAACCCCGTGGTTTCTGTATCTAAAACAACCTGACGACCTTTTTTTCTCATAATTTGTTCCTAATTTTTTAGATCCTTAAGCACTACAAAAAAGCTAAAGCTTTTTTACTCCAAAAGCAAAATGGAGTGCAATAGCTTTAGCTATTGCAGATGCAAACTAACGAGCGTTTGAATTAAACATAATTTTTTAAAAATCATCTTCACCATGATACAAATCTTTATACCCAGAATACTCTTTAAATTGTTTAACCACTGTTTCACGCCCCTGAGATTCTACATACGAATGAAAACTTGAAAAGGAATAGTCAGTCAAATTATCAACATACTGATGCTTAATAGGGTTATTAAATAAATAATTTAGGTGTATCAAATAATCTTCCTCATTGCGGGGACAATAATCCCAGTAATTCCACCAAACTGATTGTTGTGCTTGTGTCGTTTTTTTAATATGAAAGCCACTGACACTGTGAATTTCTCGAATAATTTTTGTAAGGTTCTGCCCATTTCGACTTTTCCCTAATAAGTGATAATGATTATCCAAAATCACCCAATGATGCAACTCCCATTCATAACGCTCAAAAGCAGACTTAATACAAGTAAGGAGTAGTTCCTTTAGTTGCGGATCTTTCAGTAAGGCGAGTTTGTTATAGGTTGCCGCAGTAATAAAATACGGAGTGTCATCGACAAAAAAATGCGTTGGATTATGCAAGTAATCTTTTCTTTCCATTTGCTTAATAAAAAAAGCTAAAGCTTTTTTACTCCCACTGTATTACCTAACTGGAGCGCAATAGTTTTAGCTATTGCCGTATTATCTTGCCTATCATTCATAAAAATATGCGCTGATGACTAATGCTCTTTTCTTGTCATTCTCGCTTCAAAAAAAGCTAAAGCTTTTTTACTCCAACATATCGACTAGCGCGCGATAGCTTTAGCTATTGCCGTGTTATCTTGCCTATCATTCATAAAAATATGCGCCGATGACTAATGCTCTTTTCTTGTCATTCTCGCTTCAAAAAAACTAAAGATTTTTTACTCCAACATATCAACTGGAGTGCGATAGCTTTAGCTATTGCCGTGTT
>JAUVAA010000136.1 GCA_030591965.1 bacterium | reverse complement strand
TACCGTAGAAATTTATCAAGCAACGCTGAAGCGTCACAGGCGGTATATCCATACCAGAGAGACTATGAAAGTATTCAATAATATACTTAATAAATACAGGTTCCGTAGGTTGGGGGAGCTTGCGAAGCCCAACAGTCAATGACTTTCCTTGCATCTGTTGTTGGGGTTCATTCTTCACCCCAACCTACATATAATACTTTCACAGCCTCCATAGCGTGGGAACCATTAAACGCTTATTTGTTTTCAGCTTAACTCGTAAGCACCTTCAGCATTATGTACTTCTTTACCACTCAGCGGCGGGTTAAACACACAGGCCATTTTCATCTCGCTAAAAGCACGTAAGGTATGCTTATCATGCTGATCTAAGATATAAAGTGTCCCTGCTGTAATAGGGTGTTTTTTATTGTCTACTCGCGTTTCGACCTCACCTTCTCCAGAAATGCAATACACCGATTCCAAATGATTCTGATAGTGCATTTGAAAATCTGCCCCTGCATAAATCGTTGTAATATGAAAAGAGAACCCCATCTTGTCATCTTTTAATAACATGCGGGTACTTTCCCAATTCCCATCAGGTGATACCACGCGACGCTCTGTTTTTTCTACTTCTTGGAGTTGTCTAACAATCATTACCTATTCCTTACCTTCTGTACTCTAAAGACCGGTTCATTTTTCTTGGTAGCTACTTATTAGCTGTCTGAATTGAAGTAATCTTTTTCTTCTGGAATAGAATTTTCTTTGGCGCACACTTCTTTTATCGCTTGCTCAACAATATCGAGGCCTTTTTTCAAATTCTCGTCACTAATAACAAGCGGACATAGAAACTTAACCACTTGATCATCAGCACCACTGGTTTCAATAATCATATTTTTCAAAAAGGCTTTATGAGTGATTTTTCCCGCTATATCACTGTTCACACAGTTAATACCTTGAAACATACCTCGTCCACGCGTACTGAAATTACCTTCCCCATATTGCTCAACAATGGCTTCTAGGCGTTTTGAGACATATTCACCTTTACGCTTGATCTCTTTTGAAAATGTATCATCTGACCAGTATGTGTCGAGTGCCGCTTTTGCCGTTACAAAGGCAAAGCTATTACCTCTGAAGGTACCATTATGTTCACCCGGTTTCCATTGGTCTATTTCTGGGCGAATAAGGACCATGGCAAAAGGTAAGCCATAACCGCCTAATGATTTTGATAGAGTCACAATATCAGGGTAAAGCCCTGCTTCTTCAAAGCTAAAATAGTTTCCTGTTCGACCACAGCCCGCTTGAATATCATCCACAATCAATAAAACATCATGCTTTTTACAGGTTGCTTGTAAATCTTTTAACCATTCAAAACTAGCAGCATTAATCCCGCCTTCACCTTGAACTGTTTCCACAATAACGGCAGCTGGCAAGTCAATACCACTACTGGAGTCAGTCAGTACTTTATCCAAATAAGCGATGGTATCAATATCATCGCCTAAATAGCCATCATAAGGCATACGACTTACACCATTAAGGCTAACACCCGCCGCACCACGGTGATGTGAGTTTCCTGTTGCTGCTAATGCGCCAAGGCTTACACCATGAAACCCATTAGTAAAAGCAATAATATTTTCACGCCCTGTGACATTTCGAGCTAATTTTAATGCCGCTTCCACCGCATTCGTTCCTGTAGGACCTGTAAATTGCAGTACGTAATTTAAGTCGCGAGGTTTTAGAATTTTCTCGTTAAAGGTTTCTAGGAAATCCGCCTTAGCTTTAGTATGCAGATCTAAGCCATGGGTAATGCCATCGCTATGAATATACTCAAGTAATTTTTCCTTAAAGATAGGGTTATTATGCCCATAATTCAAGGTGCCAGCCCCCGCAAGAAAATCTAAATACTCAACACCCTCTTCATCGTAAAGAAACTCGCCAACCGCTTTGTTAAAAATACGTGGGAATGATCTTGCGTAAGACTGTACTTCAGATTCGATTTCTTCAAATATTTTCATTGTTAATTTCCTTTATTGCGATAAATGGGCCAACTTTCACAAGCATTTCAGTGTCATGGGCATCATCAAGGTGTTTAATACGATCAAACATTACTGAACTATGGAGTTCGGCGTTTAGCTTACCGGACAGACCCTTAAATAAAGCCCAAGAAGCTTTATTTGATTCAGTAATCGTTGTTTCCAGGTAGCTAACATTACTACAAAGGGGACGAGAAAGTATGTGCTGTACCATGCGCGTTGCAAGTCCTTGACCGCGTGCTTGCGAACCGACAGCTACCTGCCAAACAAACAAAGTATTGGGTCGTTCAGGAACAAGATAGGCTGAGATAAACCCAACGACATCATTATCAGAAACAGCAATGACCGAAGTGCTAGAAAAGTGACTGCATTGCAGTAAATTGCAATACATGGAATTTGCATCCAAAGGGGGGCATTGAGAAATCAATTTAAACGCCTGTGCACCGTCTTCTGGTAAAGGCTGACGTAGTTCTATAGCTAAACTTTTAATAAAAACACCAAATTTGCATACAGATCTAAGCATTTATTTTTATGGAAATTCACCTGAAAACTGAATATTTTCACAAAAATAAATGCTAGATTAGTAAGATTACAATTGTTTTATTAGGATATATTATTTGGACAGCAAAGTATAGAGCCAGCCTTCTCCAATACGAAATGAGCCTGAGAGTAGCCTTATATTCTATATATAATATGAGCCTTAACGTACTAAAAGATTTTTATATTGCATCCTCTAAACGTTTAACGCTTCTTGATCGTAATTTTTTGCTGTAAAGCTGAAAAGGCTAAAGACAAAGAGTCGGCTATCGCAGTATGTCGGTTCATAGCAACAAGCACTTTCGCTAAACTGGGAAAACCTTGTGCCGACGTCCCCGCTAAATACAACGGCTGAATATACAATAAAGAATGCTCTACCGGAATAATAATCATGCGGCCACGGATAACTTTAGAGCCCTGTTGATCCCACAAGGTTAATTTCGCTGAGATGTCTGGATTTTGATTCATTAAAGCACTAATTTGCGCTGGCCCTTCAACTTGCATATCTTGAGGGAATTTATAGAGATAAATATCATCTTGATAATGTTCATTACAATGCATCGCTTTTAAGCAACCTGCAATAGCTACGGACGCTAAATTCTCACGCCCCAAAGGCGATAAGGGACTAACTAAAATAAATTTTTGTCGCTCATATTGCTGAGCCTGCGCATCCTCATCTATATCAATGGTTAAATAATAAGGCTCAACCTGCTCCTCATTCATTCTAGCGAACTCTAAAGCTTCGCTTTGCTGGTAAAAAACTTCAGGGTCAGCTTGATGAAAACGAGCATATAAACGCATTTGCAAAGCAAACCAAGACTTAGGATAACTAAAATGCTTAATTATTTCCGGCGGCGCATCAACCAGATTTTTAAATAAACTAGGATAAAGACGCTGATAGGTTTTGATTAACGGCTCGTGATCATCAACCACATAAAAATCGACTGACCCATTATAAGCATCGACTACTATTTTTACTGAGTTCCGCGCATAGTTAAAGGGCTGCGCATCCGGTTTATTCAAAGTAATCGGCTCAACTAAAGGGTATAAGTCTGAAGCCGTATACGCATCTATCACCCACTGTATTTTATGATTTACTAGCACTGGGTAGGGCTCACTATCTAAGCTTAAAAAAGGCGCTATTGCTTGGATACGCTTTAGAATATTTCGGCGCACTAAAAGACGAGTATCATTATTAATACTCGCGGATAAAAAAATTCGCTCATCTTTGAAATAGGCCGAGGCTACTGCTTTTGTAAATAAAGAAGTTAACGCCAGACCTCCTGTACCCTGATAATCAGTACTCATATCGCCTGCACTTTTATCTGGGCTGTTTAAAGACTCAGAGTTAGGTACTAGCGCATACGGGTAATCCACCATGCCATAATAAATTTCTGGCCGATCAAGCTTTAACTTATCAAACGCTACCGCTTGATCAAAGTTACTCAACAACCACTGCATAGGCTGATTAGCTTGCTGGTTAGACGGAGACACCACTAGGCCATACCCGTGCGTGTAGAACAAGTGCTTATTGCGCCAGTTTTGCGCCTCAGGCGCAAGACTTTGATAATCAAGCTCACGCGCAGCAACATTAACTTGCCGATTTTTACCGCCCAATTGATAACGATCAACAGCCACTTGTTGAAAACTAAAAAATGGGCGAATACTCTGTAATTGCTCATAAACCGGCAATAATAAATCATGATCCCAAAGTGGAATATTATCTAATTCACGACTGATTTCCACGCTACTTAAAGGCGTTAATGATGATTCTAGTGGATAATTTATTTCAGTTATATCAGCTAAATTAAAAGCATCTTGAGTCGCTTTAACATGCTGTTTAATATATTTAGACTCCGCCTCGACAGGGTTAGATTGCACATAATATTCATCCATTACACCAGGTATAAGCTCTGTTTCTTTCACGGCCAATACTAAAAAATAACCCAAACCCAGTACAGCAGCCAACTTTTTTTTATTACCCGTGTACATCCAATAAACAACACTCATAACAGCACTGACAAACAGCAAAAAACTAAACCAAATCAGCGGTAGCTGATAATTCATTTCCACAAAGCCTGGGCCATAAAAAACTGGCAAATGACGACTTTCATACAGTAATTCAATGCGCTCTAAAGCGATAGACCATGCTTGAACTAACACTAATAGCGCCATTAAAACCGACAAGTGAACTTTTGCTGCGAAAGGAAAACTGTCCAGCTTATCTGAGTGAGATTTATAAAAGGTATAATATAAGCCACTCACCAACACTAACAGCAAGCTAAAAACGATTAATAATCCATCTTGAATCAATTCATAAACAGGATAGGAAAATAAATAATAACTAATATTTTTGCCATAAACAGGGTCAGTTAATTCAGACTCCACACCAAAATAATATAATAAGAAACTTTCCCAATGATTAAAAACAGGGATTAGCAAGGGAATGGTGATTAATAAGGCTAACAAAAACAAGAGTTTTTTATTACCTTGCAATTGACCGACTAAACCTTTTCTTGCACTCTCAGGGTCTAATGCTAAAGCTCGCGAAATATAAGCCAAATTAAAATATACAACACTAGCAAATACTACGCTAGAGCCAACACACACTAAACTGGCATAACTCTCACGTAATAAGAAGAACCCACCTAAATCTAAAGAAGTAAACCACCAGAATTCCAATAAAAAATCACTGGCTAGATAAGCAGAAAAACCAAGCAAAAGTAATGCAATAATAATTTTAAAAAGTAATTTCATGTATTTTTATATCCTATTTTCCTTAGTGTTCCACCCTCTAATTTCAGGTAGGGCGTTGCTTCAGCACACCAATAAAAGAATCGCACTTAAAGGCGAGCTTTAGTTTTCAAACAAAACAAAAGCCGCAAACCCCGCCCAACTAACGAACAATAAAAGCCATGGCAACCAGTCTTGACGATAAATAAACTCTGGCTCAATAAGCTCTTCATCTGTTTCCGTTTCATTTAGCTGGCTTAAACGACCTGAAACTTTTTTCAGCTTTTTATTCAGCTCACGCGATCTATCTTTTTGTTGTTTTTTATAAAGTTCGATGCCCTTCTGAATGCCCTGAGCAATTAATTTTGTCTGCTCTTTAGTTTGTCCAGGGCGCTGAGTAGCTTTCGCCATTTTCAATGATTCTTCTTGTGTTTCCGGTGAGGCTTGTGTGTGTTTTGAGTATCGGCTCATAGTCTTTTCTTGTAGTTCATCTAAGCATAAAATCGTAGGGCGGACTTCAGTCCGCAAGCATTAATTTGGCTAAAATATTAAACAGGGGCATACGATAGATGCGACGCGCTTTAATTATTTCCAAACCACTGTTTGTACTCCTGCAAAGTATTTTTGAAGATCCTTGCTCCACCTTAAGTTCATGGTCTTTAATCTTTACACTTGCGGACCCTACCTTGTTCGCATCTAAACACTCTCAGCGGCATCTTCTTCCTCATTATCATCTGTAGGCGCATCAGAGTTATCTACCACTATAGGCTTACGCTCAGGAAAAAACATATTGGCAATTAAAACAGGGATCATTAATAAGATCATCACAGCAATCAAAGTAAATGCTGGGTGAATAATATCTCTTAACAAATAAGCCGCTAAAGCTCCCCAAACCATGCGCATAGGGCTAGGCAATACAACGTTTTTTGATTTCGCTTTGCCTTTGGTTTTAGCCTTACTCAAAACACCACCACTGAGTTAGATTTGAAATTGACCCATATTTTATCACCTAGCTGAATATTTAATTCATGCAAAGATTGATAAGTAATTAACACCTGAAAAACCACACCTGTATCGACATTAACTAGAATACTACCGCCCTCTTCTGCAATCATCACAATACGCCCCTGAATACAATTACGCATACTGGAAACTAAAGCATCGACAGATAAAACAATATCTTGTGGATTAATGGAAGCATGATGCCCAGAAACGACACCCTCAGGCAAGATAATACGCAGTGCGCCACTCTGAAAAACATGCTCGCGCACGGTTCCAGAAAACAAATTAATCAAGGGACTATGCACACGTTTACCTTGAGCCAATGCTAGCACTTCATCAGCTAATGCAAAACCTTGCAAACGGTCATGTGTGCTAAACACTAAAGTCTTCCCTGTTTCCTGAGTGTACAGTCGCAAAAACAACTCTAAGGACTGCGCGCTGCTTTGATCCAAATAACTAAAAGGCTCATCTAATAATAAAACCTCAGGCTCTAACACTAACATACGCGCTAGTGCAACTTTTTGTAACTCACCACCAGATAATTGCTTTGCCTGTTGCTCGGCACAATGCGATATATCTAATTGCTGCAACACACGTTGTATTTTCTCTACACGCTGTTTTTTACCGTGTATTCTTAAAGCGAGATCGATATTATCAAAGACTGTACCGCGCAACATAAATGGCTTTTGCGCTAAAAAACCAACACGCCGCCTGTAGGGTGTTAAATCAGACTGATTAACTGGCTGCCCCATAAATAATAGCTGGCCGTACTGGGGGCTTTCCAAAAAAGCACAAAGATTCAACAAAGTACTTGTCCCTGAACCATTCGCGCCAATTAAGGCGGTTGTTTTGCCTTGCTCAATCGTCACTTGATCCAATAATAAAGCGAGCTTATCGGCGTAGTAAAACTGTAAATTATTGAATTGGTAAGTCATCAATCAAAATAACAAAATAAATAAATCACGATCAGGTACACCACCTGCCACTAATGCAGTCACGACACTATGATACATTGTTCATTAGCATAGCATTAATCAATGCACTATCAATACCTGCTTGACGTAACATTTAGTCTAAAATAACGCGACGACTAGAATTGTTATGCTGAAATAGCTATAAATTAAGATAGTAATTTTAAAAATGCACTTTAAAACATATTTTTATGCATCAAAAAAACTAGCACAATGCCACTCTTTGACAGAAGTTCAACCCACACTTAATAATTAGAAACCAATTAACATGAAAAAAATACTGAGCTTTGCTTTACTCTATTTACTCAGCATAAACGCGTACAGTACCGATATTTTGCGCATGTCAACCACAACTAGCACCGAAAATTCAGGACTATTAAGCGCACTTAACCCCTTATTTGAAAAAGTCTATGATGTGCGTTTAGACATCATTGCTGTTGGCACTGGAAAGGCCCTACGCTTAGGTGAAAACGGTGATGTTGATGTGGTTTTCGTACATGCGCCTGCGGCTGAACTTAAGTTTGTAAAAAATGGCTACGGTATTGATAGAAAAGCCGTGATGCACAATGACTTTGTTTTGGTTGGCCCTAAAGCGAACCCTGCACAAATTAACGCTAGCCAGCCCACAACAGAAGCACTTAAACGCATTGCCGAAACGCAATCCGCCTTTATTTCTCGCGGCGATGACTCTGGCACGCATAAAAAAGAAAAATCATTATGGCAACAAACCGGCATAGAGCCTGGTGGCTCTTGGTATTCAGCCGTAGGTCAAGGCATGGGCGCAGTACTCACCATAGCCAATGAAAAACAAGCCTATACCTTAACTGATCGCGGCACTTATATCGCGCTTAAAGATAAAATTGACCTCGTTATTGTCAATGAAGGCGATGCTGCATTATTTAATCCTTACCACATTATGGCGGTTAACCCAGCAATGCACGCACACGCTCGCTATGATCTATCGAAAAAATATATTGAGTTTGTAACCGGCAACGAAGGCCAAGCTTTAATCGGTGCTTATAAAAAGAAAGGCGAGCAATTATTTTATCCTGACGCGCAAAAATAACAGC
>JAUVAA010000220.1 GCA_030591965.1 bacterium | reverse complement strand
CTCGGAGGCAACTTCATCATGCATTTGGTGCTTCATCTTCTGGCCAGTGATGGCGAGAATAACCAGGCGTAATAGAGCGTATAGAAAACCTATCGCACCTAATACTAAAATAATATAGCCAACAACGCCACCCTGTTGAATGCGTTCTTGAGTATTAGGTGTTTGAATCAGCATGCTAAGCATAACGCCGCGTGTTGGGTCAATAGCTATAGGAGCAAGCTCGGTTGTATCTTTGCTAAAGGGGGCAAGTAAATCAAGGTATTTGCTGGCTGGCTGGCGTGCTAGGCTGACAAGCATTTTTGTTTCAGGTGAATAGCGTAAATAGCCGTTGTTGGCAATGGCATTAAATGCTCCGATACGCGTAACGTCAGCCTCTTGTTGACTACCATCAGCCAGTTGAATTTCGCGATTAAAGCGAACAACCTTTCCTGACTCGGTCATTTCTTGCTGTAAAGTAAACCATAAATTTTCCAGCTGATCTATTGTCGGGAGTGCTTTACTCTCGATCATGCTGTCTAGTTGCTCTGCTCGGTTAGGATATTGAGCTGAAACCATTGAGAGGAGTAAGTCCGCTTTTAAATCACCGGCTGCTTGACGAGCAACCCCGAATAACTCGCCGAGTTCTCCACTGCGCTCTTTTAGTTGAACTTCATATTTGCTGAGTAATTCTTCATTTGTTTCTAGGTGTGCTTTTAACTGAACGCTCAATCTTTCTTGTTTTTCTAGTTCGGTTTGAGCGGCTTTTAAAAGTTGTTGCTGGGTTTGTTTTTCGGCAAGAAACTCGGCTTCTCGGGCGTGATTAATCTTGCGTTCAACAATTTGTCTTTGTTTAACATCACTTAATAATTGATCTAAGTTTTGATGACTTGCCCAACCATTATTTGTGAGTAACAAGGTAAGGATAAAGCTAGTAACTAATCTCATTATTTCGCTCCCGTTGCTGTTGAGACAGGTAAGGTTAGTAAATCGGGGGCTGCTTCTTTACGGGCGATGCGTAATCCTTGACGAATAGAGTTACGGTAGTCGGTAGACAAAGTCTCCCAGCGTTTTTCCTTATTATTCCAGAAGCCTGTTTCACTGCCATCCAGGCGTTGATAGTACAGGGCGACACGACCCAAGCGTAAAAAGTCTACCGAGCTGGTTTCGCCTTGTAATTCTATATTGGCGCGATAAGCCTCTATCGTATTACCGTAGTCATTTTCAATTTGATAAGCTTCAATAATACGACGAAACTTTTCTGCATTTGTTACATCAGCTCGGGTCATCATCTCTTTCAAACGGGTAATGCGTTGTTGACGTTCTTCTGGTAAAAAAGGTAAATCCAGCTGCACAAATTGTTCCAGGCTTTGTTGCATATTAATGATAAGCGGCACAATCTCACGTTGCGTGGTTTCAATTTGTTCTAGCTGTTGTTCAAACGAGGCCTTTTCAGTTTCCTGAGAATCGAGTAGCGCTTTTAAGTGGTCATTATAGGTCAGTAATGTCTTTGTTTGTCGTGTTGCAGTACGGTACTTCTCTAACATCTTACGGGTGCGATCATCAAGGCCATCAATCTTTTTTTGTGACTTTATCGCATTACTGGAAATAGCATCTTCTGTTTGTATTGTTTTAGAAAGTGCGTCTGCAAAGGCGGGAGTGGTCGTGAAGCCTAATATTGAGGATATGAGTAGTGCCTGACATTTACGAGATAAAAAAAGCATATAAATAATGATTTACATCGAATGAGAAGAAATTATAAAAACTTTAACACAGTGAGCATAAAATACAATGCGTTATATAGCCTACTAACGAGTTATATATTTTGTAAGTATATCAGGGTTAAATAACATTTATAGACCCTATTGGTACTATGTTACCTTAAGTCACTGATAAAGCTGAGGCGCAGGCGTTAGTTTACACAATCCACGACTGATACGGACTAATATTGTAAGGGGGTGAAACAGAGGGATGGACTAGCGGTGAGTTTGTTCTGGTCTAAGCCTATTTGAGGCTAACAGAAGAAGTACGAAGCGCATTTTTCGCTTCGTACTTCGGCGTTAATTGGATGCTTGAGGCTTTATAAAGAATCACTCACGGTACGGTGATAAAAAGGCCATCTAGTGACATGTAAATACCTTCTAATTGGCGACTTAATGACTGATACACAGAGCGCTATAGAAAACAAACACCAGACCGCTGCAAATTCATTAGGGTCATCTGTTAATGCATCTGATAACCATGGGCCAACTAAGCAATGGAATAATACAAAACGGTATGATCCATACAGAAAAGGTAAGTAAAACCCGATCCAGAGGTAGACAAAGCCATGTAAGCCGCCTTCAAAACCTGGTAGCCAGGAAAGAGGGGGGGACATAATGTCATTTAAAGGCAATTGCCATGCGATATGCCAAGCACCTGAAGTTGAACATACCTGCGTGCCACAAACCGCTTCAGTGCCAATAGTACACAGCCCTGCCCATGCGAATGGCATCATTTTGACGATCATCGCTAGTGCTGCAACGGCACATAGAGTATAGACTGTTGTTCTAATTTTTAACTTGACGCTTTCAGGGATAAAGTACATCGCCACCATATTGATAAAAAAGGGCTGGAAAGCAATGTGCAAATAGCCAAACAGGGTGAGCACCTGGTTAGTGGGGGAGTTGCATTGATCTATGTAAACATAGGTGAATGCCTGCAATAATTCCATTAAGGCGAAAAAAGTTAAGGGAATCCATAACTCTTTTGATTCATTTTTTGTAGCAACGTAAGCAGCTGTACCCAGCCCAATGGCTGCCAGAACTGCGGATGCTTCACCACTCCAACACATATAAACCTCTTTTTAAACTTATTGTTATTATTTTATATAATGAAAAACGAAGAATTATATTTATGATCAATAGGGTATAAATATATTTTTGTAGCTTAGCTTAGTTTTTTATATAGCTATAAAACGTAACTCAGCAAAGGCTGGGTTACGTTATCGTTATTTATAAACTTCAGACTCTATTCAGCTTACAACGAATCGCTTACAGGGTGCTTATAAAAAGGCCATTTTGTAACGTGTAAATACTTTCTGATGGGCGTTTTAATCACGGATACACATAAAGCAATCGAAAATAAGCACCATACTGCTGAATACTCATTTGGATCATCGGTTGTTACGTCTGAAATCCACGGGCCAACGACATAATGAAAGGCCACAAAGCGCCATGAGCCATAGATAACAGGTAAATAGAACGCTGATAAAATATACACAAAGCCATGCAGGCCCCATTCAAAACCAGGGAACCATGAAACCGGATCGGACATAAGGCCGTTTAAAGGCATTTGCCAAGCAATATGCCACGCACCTGAAACAGAACATATTTGGTCGCCACAAAAACCTTCCTGACCAATATTACACAGACCTGCCCATGCAAATGGAAACATTTTAACGATCATTGCCAGAGCTGCCATTGCACATAGCGTGTAGACCGTTGTTCTGATTTTTAGTTTGACACTTTCAGGGATAAAATACATCGCCACCATATTGACAAAAAATGGCTGGAAGGCGATATGGACATAGCCAAACAGCGTGAGTATCTGATTCTGCGGAGAGCTACAATCATCAATATACACATAGGTTGCTGCCTGCAATAATTCCATTAACGCAAAATAAGTTAATGGAATCCATAATTCTTTTGATTCCCCTTTTATTGCAACATACGCTGCCGTTCCCAGCCCAACGGTTGCTAAAACCGCTGATGCTTCACCACTCCAACACATACCAAAGACCCCT
>JAUVAA010000122.1 GCA_030591965.1 bacterium | reverse complement strand
TTTACCTGTTTGAGCATTGACTCTAAGGTTAGCAACTGAATCGGATAAATTCTCTATAGCTGCCTGAAAATTTTTAGGTGATGTCTTTCTAATCAGCTCAATTGCGAGACCACGCAGAAAAGCCATGATCTGCGCTTGGTTGCCTGATTTTGTTTTGATATGATATTCATTAAAGGTGACATCACGAATCCAGCTATTAGACTCCACGCCCCAGTGACAACGAATGGCGCCCGCCAACTCTTTAGTCAGTGCTTTTATCGAACTAGATTCAATCGCTGAATTGCTCACATAATAAGAGGTATCAAAGGTCGTTTTTTGTTTGGCAATCTCAACTGTCTCACGCTCCATAACAATGAGTGCCGACAAGCCGCTATTTTTTCCAGCGAGAATCTAGGGATAGTGAATCCAAGGAAAACAATTGGGCTCTGCGAGAAGTAACTCGTCCATGTGCTTTTTCATAGCCTATCGTTTCTGCAAGAGCCGTAGATTGTTCTGGTAATAGCTTGCATTGCTTCAGAAATATCGCCTGATTCTCTTTAACCTGAGTTAAATAAATACCTTTAGCTTGATGAATTTGAGCTGTTGTCATTGGATTAAAGTGATAAGCATCTAGAGATACTTTTTGCTTTTCTAATCCGCTATCCTTTAATAATCCGCGCACTACTGGAGAATCTCACTGGACTTATTGCCAGATTGTCGGGCTTGCGCCACGATTTCACGCGTATGATGATCAACCGCTAGGACTATATTTTGTTTGTCGCCAGCATCCAGTGTGCCACGCAATGCCTTACCGTCGATGACTATCCATTTTGATTGATTGTAATGAATTGGAACACCAAAGCAGCGTTCAATAAGTTCGTTTAATACTGGCCAATCCAAACCATCAAGGAAACGCGGTAGGTGTGCGCGAGAAATCAGTTTAACTTTTTGGGTTTCAGTGATTTCGTATAACCCGTCCGCTCGATTACAGATATAACGGTGAACACCAGAAAACTTTTGGCGACCTATCAAGGTTGCGGAGACAAAACCAACAATCACCGACACCAATGCGTGATACTTGCCACGATTATCTCAGTGTTCTGGTAAGTTATTTTTCAATAAATCTACAAAACTCGTTATTTGTTTGTTACTGACGGGTAATTCGCTGTTCATGTCTCAATGAGTCGGGCCAATTTTTAGGGGGCTCGGATTGTACTACAGTTTGCAATGGTTTTTTATGAGAAAGCCGTGGACAGACCTGGGACATCCTAAATTAAGCAACGCGCTTATTTTTATACCAAAAAATTCCTACTAAAATTAATACTAGGCTAAAAATCACCATATTGCCTTGCTTAATATAGTCAATAACTATTTCACCATAATTATAGTATAAGCTGAAGAAGCAAACGCTAGAGATAGTACAAGCGAGCAAGTCAGATAAGGCGAATTTTGTGAAATTCATTTTACCTAGCCCTGCGGTTAGGAATAATGCATTTCTGACACCAAAGGGAATAAAGCGCCCTAGAATTAATGTCATTACGCCGTATTTCTGATAATAAGCTGAAATTTTAGCAACTCTCTCAGGCGGTGCCATGCCTGCAAAAAATTTAATTTTAAATAACTTAGGGCCAACCTTTCGACCAAGCCCATAACAAATTAAATCAGAAAAATAAGCCCCTAAATAAACGCCTAGAAACAAATGTATTAAATACTCAGGATGGCTACTTGCCAAAATAGCAGCAATAAATAGCATTGCATCTTCTGAAACCGGTATATTCAAGCCCGCTAAAAGTAAAGCGCCAAAAATAATAAAATGCGCATATTGAATATTGGCCTGAATAATTTGAATCAGTTCTTCCATTAGCTTTTCTCTATTGATATTTAGGTCTGCAGGGAATTTGTAGCGTTACAAGATGCAGTAAGGAATGTGAGGTAAAAAATATGCGAATATCCCATTCTGTGGGAGTGACTTTAGCCACGATGTCGCGACTAAAGTCGCTCCCACAAAACATTTGTAATCCCATGCTATTAGATGTGACTCCTAAGCAGGCATTGAATAAATAACACTAACTAGCAACAGTTCGATAGGCTGAATTGAAATATAATAAAGGCTCACCTTCATTACATTGAGTACTTTGAATTTCGCCGATAATCACCCAATGTGTACCTGCTTTAACTTGCTGAACTACCGTACATTCAAGGCTGGCTAAACAGTTTTCAAAAACTGGCTGGCCTAACTCCCCTTCATACCAAGCAGTATTGGCAAAGCGCTCTTCCATGCTACTGCCACCAGCAAATTGATTGGATACCTGCTCTTGACTTGCCGTTAGAATATTCACGGCAAATTTTTTACTTTCTAAAATAGCAGTTCCGGTTTCTGCTGTTTCATTGATACACACTAAAATTTGTGGTGGATCCATTGATACACTGGCAAAGGAGGTGGCTGTCATGCCCTGCTCTCCTTTGGAAGAATTTGCAGTCACAACCGAAATACCACTTGCCCAAAGTTTAAGTGCATCTTTAAATTCTTGATTATTAATCGCCATAGTTCACCTCTTTTTAAATATCTGTTATTTATAGTTAGTGTAAAATTAACACTTACCCCGAATAAACCTATGTTACTGTTTTATTCTCATTGCTTAATTTAATCACAAGACAGAGTTAAGGTATAATCATTTCACAAATTGATCGGCGACTACGGCCTTATCAACAAACAACCCGTTCCACTTACAAATAAATATACTCGGAGATGTTTATGTCCATAAAGAAAATGGCTGATTTAGATTTAAATGGTAAACGCATTTTAATTCGTCAGGATCTAAACGTACCTGTTAAAGACGGAAAAGTAACTAGTGATATTCGTATTCGCGCCAGTATCCCTGCCATTGAACTAGCCTTAAAGGCCAATGCAGCGGTTATGCTAATGTCTCACTTAGGTCGCCCGACAGAAGGCGAGTTTGATATCAATGCTTCATTGCAGCCTGTTGCAACATGCTTATCCGAGCTTTTAAATAAGCCTGTGCGTTTAGAAAAGGATTGGATCGATGGCGTAGATATTCAGCCAGGCGAAGTGGTTTTATGCGAAAACGTCCGCTTTAATGTTGGCGAAGGTAAAGATAGCGCTGAGTTAGGCAAGAAAATGGCCGCTTTATGTGATATTTTCGTGATGGATGCTTTTGGAACTGCACATAGAGCCCAAGCTTCCACACATAGCGTCATCGAACATGCCAAGATTGCATGCGCTGGGCCTTTATTATCAACTGAACTGGATGCATTAGGTAAATCATTAAACAACCCTGAAAAGCCAGTCATGGCAATCGTTGGAGGTTCTAAAGTTTCCACTAAATTAACCGTTTTAAAAACACTTTCCGAAAAAGTAGATCAACTGATCGTGGGCGGCGGAATTGCAAACACCTTTATTGCAGCAGCCGGTTATTCAGTAGGAAAATCACTTTATGAAGCGGACTTGATTGACGATACAAAAGCATTAATTGCTGCTGCAAAAGCCAACAACTCAGAAATCCCTATTCCTGTTGATGTTGTCTGCGCAAAAGAATTCTCTGATACTGCAGTAGCCACCATCAAGAAAGTGAGTGATATTGCCGACGACGATATGATTTTGGATATTGGTCCTGAAACAGCAAAACAATATGCTGAAAAATTAGCGACTGCAAAAACGATCGTTTGGAATGGCCCCGTTGGTGTTTTTGAAATTGAACAATTTTCTAATGGCACAAAAGTATTGGCGCACGCCATTGCTGATAGTAGTGCTTTCTCTATTGCTGGCGGTGGGGATACCTTAGCAGCTATTGATAAATATGCGATTAACGACAAAATCTCTTATACGTCGACGGGTGGCGGTGCTTTCTTAGAATTCTTAGAAGGTAAAGAACTACCGGCAATTACAGCACTCGAAGCTAAAAGTTAGAAATCATATAAACGGCGTGAAACTAGATAGATTACCCTTTAAACTTTCCCTCAATACGTACTGCTCACCTCTAGTTTCACGCCCATCTATATTTTTGTAGTGCATAATGATCATTGTAAAAAATATTGTCCGAAATATTTATAGGCCTTAGCACAAATTACACTCCCTAAGAACTAAAAAATATCTTATAATGCTCAGTTGAATTTTATTAAATCCATGTAAAGGTTTAAAAATGGCAAGAGTTACCGTCGAAGATTGTTTAGATAATGTTGAAAACCGTTTTGAGTTAGTTTTGCTAGCTTCAAAAAGAGCGCGTCAGCTAGAAAAAGGGGCTGAAGAATTTGTTCCGCGCGGCAAAGATAAAGTAACGGTTATCGCACTACGTGAAATTGCTGAAGGGCATGTCACCAATGAGAATATCGATATGTTACATCAAGTTGGAGAACCTTCCGACGATTACTTTTCATCTATCTAATCTATGAACGCTCAGGCCACTGCCTCTAGTCCAGATAGTCCTGAGCACATTCTGCTTGCTCAACTGAGCACTATACTCAGTGAGTATTTAGAACCTCCCCAACTTGAACAAGTTCATCAAGCCTACCAATTTGGCGAGCAACATCACTTAGGTCAATTCCGAAAAAGTGGCGAGGCTTATATCTGCCACCCTCTTGCCGTCGCAATTTCTCTCGCAGAAATGCGTATGGATGTGCATGGCATTATGGCCGCCATTTTGCATGACGTCATTGAAGACACCGATGTCAGCAAACAAGATATCATAGAGCTATTTGGCGAAGATGTTGCCGAATTAGTCGATGGCGTCACCAAACTAACTCAATTAAATAGCATCACTAAAGCAGAAGCACAAGCAGAAAACGTGCGTAAAATGTGCTTAGCGATGGCTAAAGATTTACGCGTTATCATGGTCAAACTCGCTGACCGCTTACATAACATGAAGACGCTAGGGGTTATGCGCCCTGATAAAAAATTTCGTATTGCCAAAGAAACACTAGATATTTACACGCCTATTGCTAATCGCTTAGGCATGAATAAAATTCGCCATCAGTTAGAATCATTATGCTTTGAAGCGATGTACCCTATGCGTCATCGCATTCTAAAACAAGCGATCAAAAAAGCACGCGGCCATCGCAAAGAAATCATTGAAACGATCAATAGTTCAATAAGAAATCGTCTAGACCAAGCTGAAGTTGTGTGCGAAGTACATGGCCGAGAAAAACATCTCTACAGCATTTATAAAAAAATGCAGTTAAAAAAACTTTCTTTCTCAGATATTTTTGATGTCTACGCTTTTAGAATCCATTGCGAAGATGTGGATACCTGCTACCGTGTTTTAGGTATTGCACATAACTTGTTCAACCCTATTCCGGGAAAATTTAAAGATTATATTGCCATGCCCAAAGCAAATGGCTATCAATCCTTACATACTGTTTTAATAGGCCCTTATGGCGTGCCTATTGAAATACAAATCCGCACCCATCAAATGCACCGCATGTCAGAATCTGGTATCGCTGCACATTGGCTGTATAAATCTGAAAATAGTGAAAATTCTAATTCGAAAACACGCGCGGCAGAATGGGTTCATGATTTACTAGAAATTCAAAAAACAGCGGGCAACTCACTCGATTTTATTGATAGCTTAAAAATCGACTTATTTCCACAAGAAATCTTCGTTTTTACCCCGCAAGGAAATATTATCAAATTACCGCGTAAAGCGAGTATCGTTGACTTTGCTTATGCCGTGCATACCGATATCGGCAACTCCTGTGTTTCCGCACGCATTGATAAACGCTTAGTGCCACTGCAATCCCAATTGGATAATGGCGTAACAGTAGAAGTGATTACAGCATCGTGGGCGCGCCCAAATCCTCTATGGCTTAATTACGTCATAACCACTAAAGCGCGCACAGGCATTCGCTCATATCTCAAGCACTTCAAACAACAGGAAGCTATCAATTTAGGCCGACGGTTATTAGAAAAAGAACTATCCGATATTGGCAAGCACGCAGACGACATCACCGAAGAGATGCAAGCCCAACTATTGACTGCACTGAAATACACGACTATGGATGACTTACTCAGCGACATCGGCTTAGGTAATAAAATGCCATTTTTGGTCGCCAAACAGCTTAATCAAGAAGATATCCACGCCCAAATAAAGCTAAACGATAACGAAACACGCAAAGAAAGCCCGCTTATCATTAAGGGCACTGAAGGCATGATCGTTACTTTAGCAAAATGTTGCCGTCCTATTCCTGGCGATCCAATCATTGGCTACTTTAACCCCGGAAAAGGCATTGTCGTGCATAACCATGAATGCCGTAACACCCCTGATGGCCGCAAAAAAACCACTGATTGGCTAGAGGTTGAATGGTGCCCAGAAGCTTCGGGCGACTACCCAGCCGAAATACGTATTGAACTGGAAAACAGACGCGGTACATTAGCAACTATCGCTTCAACCATTTCACAAATGGACTCGAATATAGAAAACGTCTATATTGCTGACCAAGACGCCCGCGTTTCTGTGGATATTGTTACTTTAACGGTAAAAGATAGAATACATTTAGCGACTATCATGCGTCAATTAAAGAAATTACCTATCGTCTTAAAAATTACTCGAACAAAAGCCTAAGGAGTTATTATGGAAAAAGAAATCATTCAAACAGATGCTGCACCACAAGCAATAGGCACTTACTCACAAGCTATTAAAGTTGATAGCACTGTCTACTTATCTGGTCAAATCCCACTAGACCCGGCAACTATGGAAATAGTTGAGGGTGATATTAGCGTACATATCCGGCGCGTCTTTGATAACTTACAAGCCGTAGCACAAGCTGCAGGCGGTGAATTACAAGACATCGTTAAACTTAATGTATTTTTAACTGATTTAGGACACTTCCCTATTGTTAATGAAATCATGGGGCAGTATTTCACACAACCTTACCCTGCACGCGCAGCCGTTGGCGTTGCAGCCTTACCTAAAGGTGTTGGCGTAGAAATGGATGCCATCATGGTTTTAAGAGCACCCGAATACCATTAAATATTTATGCAGCGGACTAGCATAATAGTCCGCTGCCGCTGCCAATCCCAATGCTGTTGACTTAAGAATAAGCTCCTTCTCCAAAGGGAGAAGGCTGGGATGAGGGGAATTATAAATGCATGATTTTATTCTCCCCACTCCAACAAGAAAGGGCTCACGTCAACAAGCATTGACTGTCAACCTCCCTCGCATACTTTACCCCTAAAAATATGGACTCACAGGGCACTCTAAATCAGTCAGTCGCATCACTAAAAGGCATCGGCGGGCAGTCCGTAATCCGTTTAGAAAAATTAGAAATACGCCGTATCCGTGATTTAATTTTTCACCTCCCCTTACGCTACGAAGATCGCACACATATTCAAGCGATTAATGCACTTAGCCCTGGATCCTGCGCATTAATTTGCGCCCGCGTTGTTTCTAGCACCATTCTCGACCGCAGTCGACGCTCGTTAGTCTGTCAAATTACAGATGATAGCGGCTACCTGAGCCTGCGATTTTTTCATTTTAGCGCCAGCCAACATAACAACCTAAGCCCAGGAACACTACTTAGCTGTTTCGGTGAAATAAAAGATGGCTACTCAGGCTATGAAATGATTCATCCCGAATACAAAATCATCAGAAGTCCAGAAGACTGCATTACCAATGACACCTTAAGCGCCATTTACCCGCTGACCGAAGGATTGCGTCAATCCAGCATTAGAAAGGCTGTACAACAAGCATTAACTTTATATAACAATAACACCGAAGCATTGCCGGACTTACTACCCAGTGCTTTATTAAATCGTTATAACTACCCCCGCCTCGATCAAGCATTAAATAAATTGCACACGCCCGCCGCAGGCGTTTCTGTTTATGCACTACAAAACAATCAAAACCCGGCTTTAACGCGGCTTGCATTTGAAGAATTTATCGCTCATCAACTTAGCCAATTACATAAGAAAAAGAGCGAGCAGCACTGGCAAGCGCCCCTATTAAAAAGTACACAACAACAGAGCAAACAATTTCTTGATGGCTTACCATTTCAGCTAACTAAAGCACAACAACGCGTTATTCAAGAAATAAAAGTCGACTGCAGCAAAAACAGTCCCATGCTGCGCCTAGTTCAAGGCGATGTTGGCTCTGGAAAAACCGTAGTTTCTGCTTATGCCGCTTTACTGGCACTCAGTAGTAATTACCAAGTCGCTATTATGGCGCCAACCGAATTATTGGCCGAACAACATTTACGCAATTTTAGCCAATGGTTTAAAGATTTTGACACTCAAATTATCTATTTAACCGGTCAACTCAAAGGCAAAAAACGCGAGCATGCTTTAGCGACTATTAGCGATGGCAGTGCCGGCTTGATTATTGGTACCCATGCTTTATTTCAAGATGCGGTGAATTTCGCCCATTTAGGACTGATTATTATCGATGAACAACACCGTTTTGGTGTTAATCAACGCATGGCTTTAAGAGATAAAGGGCACAATAATAACAGCAAACCGCACCAATTAATTATGACTGCAACCCCTATTCCTAGAACCTTAGCAATGCTTAATTATGCGGATTTGGATATTTCGATTATTGATGAATTACCGCCAGGCAGAATTCCGGTAGTGACACGCGCCATCCCCTCTGAGCGTCGGCCAGAGATTATTGCTAAAATCACTAATTGGGTTAAACAAGGACGGCAAGCCTACTGGGTTTGCACTTTAATTGAAGAGTCTGAAATATTGCAATGTGAAGCCGCCGAAAATACCGCAACCATGCTTGCTGAAATGCTACCGCATGTACGCATAGCTTTAGTGCATGGGCGTATGAAAGCTGCCGAAAAAGACCAAGTCATGCAAGCCTTTAAAGCGCATGAACTGGATTTATTAGTAGCCACCACCGTGATTGAAGTCGGTGTGGATGTACCGAATGCGGGACTCATGATTATTGAAAACCCAGAACGCCTCGGTTTATCTCAACTGCATCAATTACGCGGTCGCGTTGGACGTGGCACTGAAGATAGCTTTTGCATCCTCATGTATCAATCCCCACTATCCAAAACTGCAGGCGAGCGGCTTAATATATTAAGAGAAACCAGCGATGGTTTTATTATTGCCGAAAAAGACTTAGAATTACGCGGCCCAGGCGAAATGATGGGCACTAAGCAAACCGGTCAACTGCAATTTAAAATAGCCAATTTAG
>JAUVAA010000119.1 GCA_030591965.1 bacterium | reverse complement strand
CTTTCCTCTTGTTTATGTTATGGGGATAACACGACAAGAGGTATCATGAGTAGACTAACAAGGCAAACGGCATAGCCATTTGCCCAAGCCACCGCCTAAGGCGGTGGATATACAAGACTGATTATAAAAGGCTGAAGCTGCGTTTATTTTTGTTGCTTATGAATCGGCTTTTTTGAGTAAATCCAAAATGATAATATCGCAGGAACCGCAGCCAGTCGATGCACCAGTGGCGCTGGCTATTTTATCTAGGTCATCAAATCCCTTGGCGATTAATTGATTTACTTTCGCTTCGGTCGTGCCGGAACAACTACAGATGATTTTTTCTTGGTTTGATGAAGGGTTGGTCATTGTGTTTTAAACGGGTGTTTTAATCATAAAGTCTAAATAATAACTGAAACTGTACTGAAAGTAACAAATAGAATGATGCGTTATGACTGAGCAACTAAGAAATATTCCTACCAATTTAATCATGGGCTTTCTGGGCGTAGGTAAAACAACGGCTATTCTCGATTTACTCAAACAAAAGCCAGAAAATGAAAGCTGGGCGGTGCTGGTCAATGAATTTGGCAAGGTTGGTATCGATGGCGCGATCTTTTCTGCAGCAGGCGCGACAGTCAAAGAAATTGCCGGAGGCTGTTTATGTTGTGCGCTTTCGGTGCCTTTTCAGGTGACTATTAATCGTTTATTAAAAGATGTCAGGCCTGACCGCTTACTGATTGAACCTACTGGCTTGGGACACCCTAAAAAAGTGTTGGATATGTTGGTGAGTGGCCCATTTCAAGAGGCGCTTGATGTACGCGCGAGTATTTGTCTCGTTGATCCAGAGAAATTAAAAGATCAGCGCTATACGGGTCATGAAAATTTCATTGATCAAATCGCTTTGTCCGATGTTTTAGTGGCTAATAAAATGGATAGGGCTGATAGTGTGGCCATACAGTTATTTCATCAATGGGCAGCATCAAGCCACCCTGAAAAAGCGCTGATTGCACAAACTACACAGGGGCAATTAGATATTACTTGGCTGGATCTTAATAGATCAGCAAATAGAAAAGCCGCCTTTCCTGATAGGCATAAAGATATTCAGTTTGCTCCTGTGGATCATCTTCATGGGCAATTGAATAATAATGCTGATGATGGCTATCAAAGTTTTGGTTATGTTTTTCCGGAGGGTAGCTGTTTCGATTATGCTCAGTTAAATGCTTTATTAGGTCAGCTTAAGGCCGAGAGAATTAAAGGGATTTTTTGTACTAATCAAGGTTGGTTTATTATTAATAGTGCGGATGGCGTGATGAATAAGTTTGCCATTAGTTCTGCATTGAGTAGTCGAGTTGAGATTATTATGCAGAAAAATGAGGCGCAGGATATTGCTGTATCATTAAATCAATGTTTGCTTGGCTAGGAAGGGCAGCGCATTAATGCTCACTTTTATCTGAAGCTATGCTGAAAGTAAGTGCTAGAGTAAGGTCTGGGCGCTAAGTTATACATAAAAAGTGGTACAATCCGAACAGATTCTATCGCTTCCATATTCCAAGCCCACTCCCAGCTTCAATGTGAAAGATGTGATTATCATTACTAATTATATATGGCATAAAATTTATGGCGATTAATAGTTTATTGAATAAGCTCACTTCACACTCGGTAAATATGCAATTCCTATTGCTAGAGTCCGGTGAGCAAGTTTTGCATATTGGTTCTGGTATACGTGACTTATTGGGTTACGATGAAAAGGACTTTATCGAATCAGGTTTGAATTTTTCTGACTTGATTCATCCTGATGATCAAGATATTGCAAAAAAACTGGTTGCCTTAAAATCACAAACAATACCTAAAATTGTAAATTTTCGTTGCCGGAAAGCAAATGGAAAAATTGTGTGTCTGCAAGGCTGTTATCAAAAGCATTATGAGAAACCTATAGGCTTAAAACTCATATTGCAATTGACCGATGCAAAGAGATTAAACCAATATTTGGATGATCCTATTCTTTTAAGTAATTTCACTACCATGATGGAAAATAGTGATGATTATATTTATTTTAAAGATCGAAACCATGTTTTTACAGGGGCAAGTCAAACGCTGGTGTCTTTAACAGACCCTTCAGAACATTGGAGTGATTTAATAGGGAGGACTGATTACGATGTATTTCCGGAAGAGTATGCAGATGCATATTACCGTCTAGAAAAACAAGTATTTTCTGGCGTACCAGTGGCTAACGAAATACAAAAAACACTAGATAATCAAGGCAATACTGGTTGGGTAGATAATCGTAAATACCCTATTTTCGATAATAATAATGAAATTATAGGTCTGTTTGGTATTGCTCGGGATATAACAGAGAGTGTCAATAATCAGAAGAAAGTTGAGCAACTGCTAGCTGAGAAAAAGGCAATACTAGAAACTAGTTTGGTTGGTTTTTCTACGCTTCAAAACCGAAAAATTACTTGGGTTAATTCAGCGCTGGCTAAATTACTGGGATATAGTAAAAATGAGTTGATTGACATGCCGACTCGTCTACTTTATGTTTATGAAGAGGACTATAAGAAAGTTGGTGCCGCTTATGCCGAGCTGAATGCTCAAGGTATACTCCAGAGTGAGGTTGAATACCTTTGCAAGGATGGATCTCATATATGGGTTAACTTTAGCGGTACAATCTTGGATGAAGAGCAAGGTACATCGCTTTGGAGTCTTGTTGATGTGACTAAAAGTAAACAGTCTGAGTTGGCCTTGAAAGAATCTGAAATGAGGTTTCGCACGCTTTTTGAATCAAATAGTGATGCGGTGATGCTGTTAGGAGATAGTGGTTTTTTAAATTGTAATCAAGCAACATTAAAGATATTTGGTTGTTCTACCGTTGAAGGTTTCTGCACTAGAGCACTTACTGAATTATCGCCTCCAGTGCAACCTTGTGGAGCTGACTCTACTGAGTTAGCAAAAGATCAGATTGCACAGGCTAAACAACAAGGTAGTCATAGGTTTGAGTGGCTACACAAGCGCTTGGATAGTGGCCAAACATTTCCTGCAGAAGTGTTATTAACGACCATGATTTTAGATGGTAAACAAGTGGTTCAAGGCGTTGTGCGAGACATTACTGAGCGTAAACAAGTAGAAATAGAGCGTAATGAGGCGTTAAATCGGCTTCAGAAAATTTCTCAAAGCGTACCTGGAATGGTGTATCAATTTCGTTTAAATGCAGATGGAAGTTCTTGTTTTCCTTATGCTACGCCTGCTATTCTGGCAATTTTTCGAGTCACGCCTGAACAGGCTGAAAAAAGCTCAGATAAAGTTTTTGCTGCAATTCACCCTGAAGATTTTGAACAAGTTCTCGTGTCTATAAATGAATCAAAAGAAACCCTCAGTCCATGGCATGAGGAGTTTCGTGTTCAATTTCCTGATGGTACTGTGACTTGGTTATTAGGTAATTCATTACCTGAAGAAGGTGAGCAAGGAGCCGTAATATGGCATGGTTTGGTTACCGATATAACTGAACGAAAAGAAATGGAAGCGCAGATTCATCAACTCGCTTTTTATGATGAATTGACCTCGTTAGCTAATCGTCGTTTGCTTAATGACCGATTAAATCTAGCGATGTCTTCAAGTAAGAGGACTGGTCAGTATGGTGCAGTAATGATTCTTGATTTGGATAACTTTAAACCTCTTAATGATAGGCATGGGCACCTAGTCGGAGATTTGTTGTTAATTGAGGTGGCCAATCGGTTGCTTAGTTGTGTGCGCGAAATAGATACGGTGGCACGATTTGGTGGCGATGAGTTTGTTGTTATGCTCAACGGTTTAGATAGTGACAAAGCGGTATCAACATTGCAAGCTAAAACAGTGGCAGAAAAAATTTGTAGCTTATTGGCCAAGACTTACTTACTAGTGGTTAGCGAAGGAGGTAGTGACGATATGGCTGTGGAACATCATTGTACAGCTAGTATTGGTGTGGTTATGTTTCTAAGTCATGAGGGTAGCAAAGCAGAGGTTCTGAGTAGGGCAGATAGTGCAATGTACCAAGCTAAAGGTGCTGGACGAAATCAGGTTTGGTTTTATCAATCGAAAAACTCAGTGACTAGAAACTCAAAAGAATAAAATTAGTCATAGGTGACTACATAAAAGAATTTACACTTTTGATTGGGTTATGTAGTTAGTCGAAATTTGAGGTGGTTTCTATGCAAGAACTAGAAGAAAGGGCGGTTCAATGTCCTTATTGTGGGGAAACAATCAATATTTTTCTTGATACTTCAGTGCCACAGCAAAATTATATTGAAGATTGTAAGGTGTGTTGCCGGCCTATCACGATTGATGTCACTGTTGAATATGATGGTGAAGTCAGCGTTTTTTTATTAAATGAAAATGAGTGAATTTTAGCGCTGGACAGTCCTAAGGAGTGAGAGGTAAATAGTATTTATGATGTCATATTATTTAATTCGGTTCCTAAGGCAGTGCAGCGATTTGTTAATTTATACCAATAAGGTAATCCGATGCGTAAAAAAATCATTAGTTCTGTTTCGCAAGAAGAAATTTATCCCGATCAGGACTGGTTGAATATGGAGGAGATTGCCTCAGTAGAAATTACTTCGGAAGACTCCAGTCACCCAATTGAATCCGCTTTGCTTTCAGGATGTACCAGCGGTTGGCTCGCAGCTTCGTCGGGCGAACAAACAATACGACTTATTTTTGATCAGCCACAGCGATTACAGCGCATCTGGTTAAATTTTATAGAAACTCAGCAAGTGCGTACGCATGAATATGTGTTGCGTTGGTCGGCTGATGGTCAGACTTTTCAGGAAATTGTGCGTCAGCAATGGAACTTTAGTCCAGCAGGCGATACCAATGAAGTGGGTGATTATCATGTCGAGCTACAGGAAGTTACTGTGCTTGAGTTAGTTATTAACCCAGATATTAGTGGCGGAAATGGACTTGCTTCTTTGGCGAAATTAAAGTTGGCTTAAACAGTAATGAGAATAGAACATGAATAAATGGGTGCTTTACCATGCCGAATGTATGGATGGTTATGCCGCCGCTTGGGCTGCGTGGAAAGCTTTTGGCAATAGTGCCAGCTATAAGCCGGTTCGGCACCATGCCCCTATGCCCAGGTTTCCCGATGGCGCGGAACTGTATATTTTAGACTTTTGTTATCCGCGGGATGTTTTGCTCGCGGCAGCACAACGGGCAAGTAAAATTGTCGTATTAGATCATCATATCAGTGCGCAAAAAGAATTTGAAGCACATGAAAAGCAATCCGTATTACCGAGTAATCTTGAGGTTAATTTTATTCAAGAGCATAGCGGCTGTATGATTGCATGGCAGTATTTTCATGGGGATCTTGAGCCGCCTGCCTTGTTATTACATATTGAAGATCATGATTTATGGCGACATAAACTGCCTAAAACTGAAGCAATAAGCAAAGCTCTATATATACGATTACCCCTTAATTTCGCAGCGTTTGAGAAAATAAAACTGGCTACTTTAGAGCGCGAAGGTGTTGTTTTATTGAAACAACAGAAGTTAAATGTTGATCGATTACTGAAAGCGCGGCATAAGGTTAAACTTAATGGAATAGAAGGTTTGGCAGTTAATGCGCCAGCGATGTTTTCCAGTGATTTGGGGCATGAGTTAGCTAAATTATCCGGCACCTTTGGCTTAACCTATAACTATCATGGACAGCGGCAGTGTTATGATTGTGGTTTACGTTCAATAAGCGATTTTGATGTGTCTGAATTAGCACTGCATTTCGGTGGCGGTGGTCATAAACATGCCTCAGGTTTTCGGGTGGATCAGGCCACTTTTCTGAGCTTTATGTAATACCTATTTATAAATTATAGGTAGGGCGGGCTTCAGTCCGCTATTACTAGAAAAGCGGACTGAAGTCCGCCCTACTATAATGCTCAGCATTCATTAATACCCTAGGTTTCTGCTAAGGGTGGTCAGAAATAGCGGTATACTGCTCGCCTGCTAATGTTTTAAGTTAAGCAGGAATTATTTTAAATAAGAGAAAATAAGAGTAATTATTTTATGAGCGAAGCAATACGTCTTGATAAACACTTGGTTGCATTGATCCAATGTTCTCGTGGAGAAGCGCAGAAATATATAGAGGGCGGTTGGGTGTTAGTTGATGGTGAGGTGATTGATCAGCCGCAATTTAAGGTATTAGAGCAAAAGGTTGAATTGCACACGGATGCGAATTTAACAGCTGTTTTGCCACGCACTATGCTGCTCAATTTGCCTGAAGGTTTTGATGTCAGCACGCCGACTGCACCGTTGCAACTGATTACTCCTGAGACGCATACGGAGGATGATCGTTCGGGTATTCGGGTACTTAAACGTCATTTTGCTAGATTGACTCCAACGACACCTATTGAATCAGGGGCGACAGGCTTAATGGTTTTTTCTCAAGATGGAAAAATTGTGCGTAAATTAGTAGAAGATGCTAAAAATAATGAACAGGAATACACCGTTGATGTGAGCGGAGAAATTGAGCCGGATGGCTTGAAAAAGCTAAATGACAGAATGAAGCAAAATGGCTGGTTGTTGCCTGCTGCGAAAGTCAGCTGGCAAAGTGAAACACGACTGCGATTTGCTCTGAAAAATGTCCACTCAGGGCAGATTAGGTTTATGTGCGAAAGCGTGGGTTTAACCGTCGTTGCTATGACGCGTTTGCGTATTGGTCGTGTGTCTATGGGGAAGTTGCTGCCTGGAGAATGGCGTTATTTACCTGAAGGAGTGTGGTTTTAAGTGACTATGGATATTGAATATAGACAGTGTTAGAAATCTCCGCTAATGTCTCTATTTCTGATAATGAAATTGAATTTTCAGCCATTCGCGCTCAGGGATCAGGCGGGCAAAATGTTAATAAAGTCTCCTCAGCGATTCATCTGCGTTTTGATATTAAAGCCTCTTCATTGCCTGAGTTTTATAAGCAAAGGCTATTACGCTTACGTGATCATCGTTTGACGAAAGAGGGCGTTATTGTTATCAAAGCACAGCAATATCGAACTCAAGAGAAAAATCGAGAAGCTGCGTTGGAACGATTGAGGGAAATGATTAAAGGTGTCGGGGTGGTACAAAAAGTTAGAAGAGCGACAAAGCCAACGCGAGGTTCACAGCAAAGGCGCATGGATAGCAAAGTTAAACGTGGAAAAACAAAAGCACTACGCGGGCGGGTCGATGAATAGTGCGTTTCAAATCATCTCCAATCTACAGAAGCTCCTAGCATCATTACTTCGATGAATATCGTTTTACTAGAACCTAAAAACCGAGAAAACTTAGCTACTATTATTCGTAGCGGCCAGAATTTTTCTGTGAATACTATTTTTGTGATTGGTGGTTTTATTCAAGATCAATACAAAGGCAATATTCATAAGTTCAGCCATCAAATGAATACCCAAGACGGTGTTTCCGCTGTTACGCTAATCTATTTTGAGCGTTTATCTGAATTTTTACAGCATCTGCCAGCTCAAACTAACTTGATTTTAGTGGAATCTCTTGATGAATCGGCTGATTTAAGGGCGTTTGAACACCCTAAAAACGCAACCTATATGCTAGGCCGTGAGGCAAAAGGTATTACTAAATCAGATATAGACGAAATAAAGCAGTATTTTGCACAGTTAAATCAAGATATTCCCGCAGAATTTCTCAGCAAGCACTCTAAAACCGCACATTTAAAGTTTGTCAAAATAGATACTCCCCAGTCGCTTAATCTAGGTGTTTGCGCATCAATCATTATGTATGACAGGCATAATAAAGTTGGCAGTATCAGTTAGTAATAAAGTATGCTGGTGGCTTTGAATCTAGTGATTTTACTGTTTTGATAAAACTGAATTGTGACCTGCCTCCCCAGTTATTTTGACAGAAGCATATGTACGTTAACCCTCTAAGCAAGGAACATATACTATGACTGACGACAAATTTCTTTTACTGAAAATGCATAATTTTTCCCATGGCTTGAGTGATGATGTCGTACTCGAAATTGCCGAAGAATGTGAATTTCTGAAACTTTCTTCAGGAGACTATCTGCATCGTGTTAACCAGCCTTTTGATTCGATATTTTTAGTGATTCATGGTTGCGTAAAACAGACTTTAATCGATATTCAGGGGAATGTCTTGTTACAGCACTATCAAACTACGGGGGGCAAATCGGTGCCTTGGCCGAGCCATCACCGCTTGAGGTGGTGGCCGAAGATCCGCAACAATATTACGACTGAATTATCAAAAAGCACTGGAATTAGCCAACAAATACAGTCGGTTTCAGCAGAATGTTTTGCGAGAGATTTCCAATGCAGTACGTAACGTGCTAATGAAAGAGCGGCATCAAAAGAAACCCAAGCTGGTTGGTCATTTTTCATCAATCGTCAGCCACACGACCGCTCACGCGCAAGTTAATCCAGCGATTACAGGCATTAGGGGAAGATGTGTGCGTCCTTAGCGATGACCCAAACTGGCAAGCTATGGATAATGTTCCTTATTACTGCCTGATTAAAGGTGGCGATTATGTTTCGGAGCAGGATACCCGCTAGAAAATTAATCGCTGGCCGGATTCAAGACGCGTACTAATCGATATGAGTTCAGCTCGATCAAGTTAGCCAGTGTAGTCGAATCGAGTGAAGCTGTGTTTTGGTGTGTCACTCCGGATAATTGGCAGGCATCAGTCAGCCCACTTGAGGCGATTGAAAAAAAGAACCTAGCTGGCGCGAAAAAAATAACCTCGTGTGGCTGCTTGACGATGGTAGTCAGTGGGCTCCTGTGGCGCCAGCATTGAGGCAGCTGGTCAAACAAGATTTCAAAGTATCATTCGGTGAGCCGCAGAAGCATCAAAGCTGCGAATTGCTGAACGGTTTCGAGAGAATCGTACATCTATTACGCGGAATCAAGATTGTCATTGCGCTGGGTGGAGGTGCTGCCCGAGGTATGGCTCATTTGGGCGTACTCAAAGTGCTGGAACAGAACGGGATTATTATTGACATGATTGCAGGCACCAGTGCAGGAGCGATGACCGGCATCTGTTATGCTTCTGGGATGGAAGTCGATTATAACGTTAAGCAATTTATCCATGATTTGACTCCGTCTTGGTTATTTCGCCATTTACCTAGTGGTGATCATTGGTACCTTCTCTATAAATACCGGCTAGGTCACTTTGACCCTATGTTGAGAAGGTATCTGAAGAATAGCTGCTTGGAGCAGCTGCCTATTCCCGTTAATACCATTACGGTCGACTTGATCAGTGGCAAGGCTATTGTGCGGGAAGCAGGAGACTCTGCACATGCAATTACTGAGAGTATCAATCTGCCTGTACTTTCTTCACCCATCAATCGCGATGGCAAAGCGTTAGTCGATGGCGGGATCATCAATAATGTGCCGGCTGATATACTAGTTTCTAAAGGGTGCAATTTTGTCATTGCCGTCAGCGTGACCGAGCAGATAGAGCAGGTATTT
>JAUVAA010000048.1 GCA_030591965.1 bacterium | reverse complement strand
TACGAATAAATTCGAACCTTGTATATTAAACACAGCTCTAAAAACACAAGATTATTTAATAAGCTTGTTTATAGTGGTAACTGATTTTCTGGGGAAGCCGTTCGAACCTTAAGCCTTGAGCTTGTACGTAGATTGGCTCCCCACCCTCGTCATCCATGCCGTGGAGTATCTGAGACCTGTAAGCGATGCTTCTGAGTCTGCATTCACAAGGACGGTAGGTGAAGTGTCAGGGTTGGGAAACCAGTAATCATTATAACAAAACTGAAGATGAGATAAAAAAAATGAATACTGTTGGAATTGATGTGGGCTGTAAGGAATTGGTTGTAGTCGTTATGGTAAACGGTAAAGCACGTAAAGCTAAATCGTTTGAGAATACGCCCTCAGGTCATCAAGCCATTATCCACTCTTTAACAAAACTTAAAGGGGAAACAAAGGTTTGTATTGAAGCCACAGGGGTTTATCATTTTGATTTAGCTGTCGGGCTTAGCCGAGCAGAGGGTATTGAGGTGATGGTTATTAATCCCAAGGCTGCTCACAACTTTGCTAAAGCTTTAATGACTCGAAGCAAAACCGATGCGATTGATGCGGAAAATTTAGCAAGTTATGCTGAAAGAATGCCTTTTGTGGCCTGGGAACGCCCCGCTGATGAGTGTATCAGCTTAAGAGCTATGTCGCGCCGTATTGCTGCTCTGAGTAAGCAAAAAACACAAGCTAAAAATCAGCTTCATGCCTTAGAGTCAACGATAGAAACGCCAAGACTCGTCATTGAGCAAACGGAAAAACTGGTTAGTTTTTTAGACGGGCAAATTGACACCTTGCGAGACAGCGCGCTGACACTCATTCAGCAGCAGGATGAGTTGAAGACAGCGTATATCCTCATCACCGGTATCAAGGGCATTGCACAAGCATCGGCCATACAAATACTGAGTGAACTGATGATATTGCCGAAGGATATGACTGCGAGGCAATGGGTTGCACACGCGGGGCTGGATCCTAGAATATTTGATTCAGGTAGTAGTGTGTCTAAAAAACCGCGCATGAGTAAAGTAGGTAATAAATATATTCGCCAAGCACTGTATATGCCCGCTTTGGTGGCGAGTCGCTTTGAACCCAATATTAAAGGGTATTACCAGCATTTGATTGATGATAATGGCTTAAAAAAAGTACAAGCGGTCTGCGCTGTGATGCGTAAATTATTACACGCCATCCATGGCATGTTACGGACTAATAAAGAATTTGATGGTGCTCGTTTTTATGAGCTACCTATCTGTACTAATTCATAAAAATATGAATATTTGTAATATTAGCACTTGCGTTTTAATAGAGTATCTACAAAAAACGTTTTGTAATTACACCTCAGTACTTAACAGCGTGCAGGAATGGCTAACTAAAAAACTGCCTATACCCTTTAGTAATGAGAAGTGACCATCTCGATATTGTATACAACTATTTTCCTTAGGCATAAAAAAAGCCACCAGCTTTACAGCGGGCGGCTTTCTTCAAAAGCTATGTAACCGAACTAGACAAGCTAACTCAACATTATTACTTATTTTTTTGCTGCTTTAGCTTTATTACGCTCTTGTACTTCTTTAATCACTTCATCAGAAATGTTTCTAGGACATGGCATGTAATGAGAGAATTCCATAGAGAATTGTCCACGACCTGATGTCATCGTACGTAAATCACCGATATAACCAAACATTTCACTTAAAGGCACATCTGACTTAACACGCACGCCAGTAACACCTGCTTCTTGTGATTTAATCATACCGCGACGACGATTTAAATCGCCAATAACATCACCGACATGATCATCAGGAGTAAAAGTATCAACATGCATAACTGGCTCAATCAACTGAGGCCCTGCTTTAGGAATCGATTGACGGAACGCTGATTTAGCAGCAATTTCAAATGCAACCGCAGACGAATCTACTGCATGGAAGCCACCATCCAATAAAGTCACCTTAAAGTCTAAACAAGGAAAGCCCGCCAAGACACCCTCACCAATCATACTTTTAAAACCTTTTTCAACAGCAGGCCAGAACTCTCTAGGTACGTTACCACCAGTAACCTTTGATTCAAAAACGAAACCTGAACCTGGCTCACCTGGCTCAATTTTGTAATCAATTTTACCAAATTGACCAGATCCACCTGACTGCTTTTTATGTGTATAGCTATCTTCAATCAATTTAGTAATCGTTTCACGATACGCTACTTGTGGTTTACCCACTTCAACATCAATACCGTAAGTACGCTTTAGAATATCCACTTTAATATCTAAGTGTAACTCACCCATTCCTCTCAGAATAACTTCGCCACTTTCTTGATCAGTTTCAACGCGGAAAGAAGGATCTTCCGCTACCATTTTACCAATGGCAATACCCATTTTTTCAGAACCGGCTTTATCTTTAGGTGAGACCGCAATTGAGATAACAGGATCAGGGAATACCATAGGCTCTAATGTCGCAGGATTCTTAGGATCACATAATGTATGTCCCGTCTGTACATTTTTCATGCCCACAACGGCGATAATGTCACCCGCTTGTGCCGTATCAATTTCAATACGCTCATCAGCATGCATTTCCACCATACGTCCAATACGCTCTGTTTTACCAGTAAAGCTATTAAGCAGTGAATCCCCTTTATTCAATCTACCTGAATAAATACGTATAAAGGTTAAAGCCCCATAACGGTCATCCATAATTTTGAAAGCTAAAGCACGGAATGGTTTATCAACATCAACAATAGCAAACTCACCAGTTTCCTCACCGTCTTCATCTACTTCTGGCTGAGGCTTAACTTCAGTAGGACAAGGTAGGTAATCAATAACCGCATCCAGTACTAATTGAATACCTTTGTTTTTAAATGCAGATCCACAGTAAGTAGGGAAGAAATCAAGATTGATTGTTCCTTTACGGATACACGCTTTAATGGTCTCCATAGATGGCATTTCGCCTTCTAAGTAAGCTTCCATTGCTTCGTCATCTTGCTCTAATGCTGTTTCGATCAGTGCTTCACGCCATTCAGCTACATCATCTACCATATCGGCAGGAACATCTTGAATTTCGTAGTTTGTTGGATCACCTGAATTATCCCAAACCCATGCTTTTTCAGTTAATAAATCAACCACACCAACGAAGTCATCTTCTGTACCAATAGGCAATACCATAACCAATGGATTAGCACCCAATACATCTTCAACTTGCTTTACCACGCGGTAAAAATCAGCACCTAAACGGTCTAGTTTGTTAACTAAGATAATACGCGCAACTTCTGAGTCATTCGCATAACGCCAGTTAGTTTCTGATTGCGGCTCTACACCACCTGAACCACAGAATACACCAACACCACCATCTAATACTTTTAAAGAACGGTAAACCTCGATAGTAAAATCAACGTGACCCGGTGTATCAATAATATTGAAACGGTGATCCTTCCAAAAACAAGAAGTTGCAGCAGACTGAATAGTAATCCCGCGCTCTTGCTCTTGTTCCATGAAATCTGTTGTCGCAGCACCATCATGTACTTCGCCTAGCTTATGGATCTTACCCGTTAGCTTTAGAATTCGTTCCGTTGTTGTCGTTTTTCCCGCATCAACGTGCGCGAAAATACCAATATTTCTATAAAGCGATAAATCTGTCATTGTTGTACTCTAAAAGGTTGGGTATAAAAACCGTTCTAGTAATTGAATTACATCAATTACTGGCGCCAATGTTTAGTAATGAAACTGCTATAAGGGCTTATTCGTTACTTTTCTAGGCATTAAAAAACCTGTTATTTTACCCTACTTTATAGGTAAAGAAACAGGCTAATTAAAATTTTATTTTTAACGCGCTTTATGCACCAAAAGATTGATTTAATAATGCATTATCTAATTTGCCAGCACGGAAGCTATTACCTGACTCTACGGCGGTAACAATCACGCTTGCAGGACTAAACAGCATGCCATCAATTTTAAAGAAGTCATATTTTGCATCTTTAAAAACTTGCGCAAAAGGCTTGCCGTAATCTTTAGATGTTGAGCTAGGCAATGCCGTTGCTAATTTTCCTGCCTCTTCATCGCTACCTTTAACAAAAATATGTACTAGGCCAGCAAATAAAATCGCATCATTGGTACGCCCCATAGCCTGTACAAAGTCAGGGTGTGGAGGACATAACGGCGCACTGCCCATACCATCAATAATATTCTCTAAAGGAAAATGTAATTCATGTGCTTTGTGCATCGCGACTTCTAAAACACGTCCGACAACCTGCACACCACCCGCCAAACTACTTGTAGGTGTAACAATGATAGTTAATTTATCAAAGGCAACACCACAGGCTTTAGCTATTTTTTCAACGATTTCTATCGGTGGAATAGCATCATTTTCAATCACTAAGGTCGCAGTTTCTGCGTTATCATTATAATCAAGCTCTTTATAAAGTCCTTCAACAGGCACTGTTTGGCCGTCTTTTTCTTTCGTTGCCATTGCTCTTGCTGGGCCAGAACCTAAAGCAAAATACTTTTCATGAGACAAGCTCCAGCCTGCATACTGACTACCTAAACACGCCAACACAGGATTACTTGTATGGACATTCACAGTCAAAGGCCAATTTTCAGTATAAGATGAATGCGACAAGGAAACTGTACCCATACCACCTAAACAAATTTCAGTAATAATGCGTCCAGCTTCAAGCCCGCCCGGCACCTCAATACCTGCATCAATAATGGTACAGCCATTGTCTAACTTTTGTACTTTCAGTCTTAACTTATCTGCATTATCGAGTAACTCTTGCACTAAAGGTTGAGTCAGTTTATTAACGCTCGCTGTGTATTCCATATTGCTTTTTACCTATTTAATATTGTGTTTTCTATCATTTTTTGCCGATCCAATAACTGCACTAAAGTCTGCTGAACCGTTTTTCCATGCGCCATAATACTACAAATTGGCTGTCCCGCTGGAATACATGCATTATTTTCTGGTCGATCCAAACTCCATTCAGGCCATTCCACCAAGGATTTAACTTGGCAGGGCTGTGCCGCATAAATAATCTGCATAGCACGTATAGAGCTATCTTTAACATTAGTAGAAAGTTGCCCCGAAATATGCGCACTCATTAAGTCTAATTCGGGATATAACATGACACTGGCCGGCGGACGTAAATTTATTTCCAAAAAATAACATCGCTGGCCATCCCAAATAAAATCCAAGCTACCGAGTCCTTGTAAGTGATAATAACCAACTAATTTCTCTAACCAACCTGTCACTCTTTCCTGCTCAATTTTTGGCAAAATCTGATCACGAATTATGCCTGCAAAAGTAAAGTTATTTTGATTAAGCGGCCATTGTCTATGAAAACCAATAATTTGAGCTTGTTGACCGTCTGCACAAAATAGAACCGACCCCGCCTGCCCTAGGCAAAATTTTTGATAATACTCGTTTGCACCCGCACCTTTACTAGATTCTCTAATATCGACACCACCCACATGATCAACCGGCTTTATTAACCAGCGCGATGCATCTTTCGGCGGCGAGAAACGGCTTTCAGGATACTGAATATTAAATTTATTGAGCTGACTAAAAAATTCTTTTTTGTTCCGAAATTGCTCAAAGACCTTAGGCTTATTACCGGCAATCTGAAAGTTTTTAGCCAACCAAGCTAAAGTGCTTTGCTGACCTTCTAAGCCACCACCATAAAGCACTAACCGTACTTTAAAATGCAACTGCAACAACTCTACTGCGTTACGCACTTCCGATAACGCTAAACTATCTACCTGACAAACCTGCTCCGCCACAGTTTGAGTATCTTGATCTGCAAATAGATCAATCACGATAACTTTATAATTAGCTTTATACGCCAGCTCCGCAAGCATTCGCCCAGAATTAGCAATAATCAGCAGATAATCAGGCAATCACTTCTCCGCCACTGTTGCGAGCACTGACCACTAAGACCTCTAAGTTTTCACAACCTGAAAACTTCTGCTCTACCTGTTGTTTTAATTTTTCTGCGACGTTAATGCCTTGCACAGCACAAAACCCCGTCGGCCCCCAAGAGGTTTGCCCAATAGCAACTGCTCCCTGCTCTTGTAAATAAGTCATTGCTGCGGCAACTTCTTGACTAGCAAATACACCACCCTGCGCACCAGAAAAATGCTCACCGACTGAAGACTGCAGTTGAGTAATGGCATCGCCAAATAAATTAATATTATTTTCCGCTAAAGCCGGCAAGCCTTGCATCATCAATAAATAACATAAGCGCGCAGCCTCTGACTGCGGAAACGGC
Organism: bacterium; assembly: GCA_030591965.1. Taxonomy (GTDB): domain Bacteria; phylum Pseudomonadota; class Gammaproteobacteria; order Methylococcales; family Methylomonadaceae; genus Methyloprofundus. Next base: position 11,076 of record JAUVAA010000048.1, on the reverse strand, counting down.
GGTAATTCCTTGAAAGCTTGTATTTCATCCGCACCATGCAAACCTTGGCCGCGTTTATCAAAGACCAAAATAAAGCGCCAATCGCCAGGAACATTCATACGTGAAATAACCGGCGGCGTAATTGTCTGCTCACCACGCCCACCATCGACCACCAAACCACCTTGTTCAAAAATGGCAATACCAATTCCAGATCGTGCCCCGCGTGCTGTTAAAGCGGCAATATCACGCACACTTAAACCCAAATCATAAAAAGCATTTAACGCCATACCAATAGCAACTGCCATTTGCGTGCCAGAACCTAAACCAACATGCTCAGGAATACTAGATTGCAACTCAAGATGCAGCTGATCAGAAACACGCAAAGCAGAACAAAGACTTTGAATACAAGACAGTGCGCGCCCAGAAGCATGACCGCTTACAGTTAATGTATCAGCATAACTCAGTGATAAAGTCGTGTTAATTTCATTCAAAGCCACCCCGATACTACCAAAGTGTCGACCTAGTGAACCGCTTAAATCGATAAAACCCATATGTAAACGTGCGGGCGCAATAACTGTAATTTTGGGATACGAAGTTTTCAAAAGTAATACACACTAGAAACGGAGAAAGGCTGGAATTATACAGGATAGTTCGCTATTTTTGTGCTGCCTGTACTAGTAAAGACAATTCAGATAAATCGTTCAGAATAATACCCGCCAATGCTTGCATACTCTCATCTACTAACATAGAAGGCACAAGCACCGAAAAAGCATTAGCATTTTTAGCGGCTAATAAACCGGTTAATGAATCTTCGACCACCAAACAGGACTGAATGTCCTGCCCTAAGCTATTAGCAGCCTGCAAAAATATATCGGGCGCTGGCTTAGGCTCTTGCACATGATCACGACAAACTAATAACTCAAAAAAATCCTCTATACCTGCGTAGCACAAACATTCGCGAGCATTCTTTTCAGGACTATTAGTCGCCAAACAATAAGGAATTTGCTTATTGTTTAATACAGAAAGTAATTCATGAACGCCTTTCTTTACGGCAATACCGTCACGACTTACCGCGGCACGCCAAAATTCAGAACTCAGCGGATAAAATTCAGCTAAAGGAAAATCACCACCCAAAGTCTGAGTTAGTCTTAGTTCTACCACCGAGAAAGGTAACCCTGACAATCCCACGCAAAACGCATCACTTAACTTATAACCTAAAGCGCTCGCAGCTTGCTGCCAAGCATTAAAATAGGTGACCTCGGTATCTAAAACTAGGCCATCCATATCAAAAATTAACGCATTAAAATCAGGCAGTCGACTCACAAAACCTCTAACACCTTAATATACTCACCTTCTGCTTCACGACTGGACCCCACCAAAATTCTCGTCTGACCTGTGCTTGATACTTCTAATTGCCCAGACACTTCGATACACTCACCCTGCTCCGCTTGCCCAGTATACGTTGCGGTATAACACACGACTTCAGAAACTTGTTCATGTTCGATTAAAAACCTTGCTGGATAATCAAAGCCATATTGCACATCAAGCACCGTTGCTTGAATCAGTATCATGCCTTTTTTTTGATAGCTGCTCGACTCTTCTTTTGAACTTAATTCTAATAAATTCAAATCAAATTTACGATTATTAATCAGCGCTTTATTGTATTTTCTCTGCTCATGCCAAACATAATCTGCATAACTTAAATCACATTGCCTACGCTGGTAGGATTCTAACCAATCCTGCTCTGCGAGTTGCTGCAATTGGCCTTGCTGTATCAATTGTTTAATCAGCCCTCTAAGCTGATGAAATTTTTCGCGATCGTAAATCACTAAATCAATATCTGAGCTAAGATTTTGTGCGCCAATCAATAAAGACCCAGTGATACCTATACTTTTCAAATCAACACCTTGAGCTAATAGCACCTGGCATAAATCAAGTAAATCCTGCTCAACAATATCTGGATTTTTTTTAGCTAATAAGTCCTGTAGCCGCTGCTTAGGTTGATGATGAATAAGGATGGATTGAACATTGACCGCATGTAAAGCCGCCGACTTTACATGCGAATAGAATAAATATTGAGGGTAGTGTTCGGCTAATAATTGATTAGCTTCTTGTGTATCTAACTTTCGCCATGAAGAGCCTTGCTGCACATAACGCAAAAAACAAAGCACTTTACCTTGCTCTAATCCTTGGTCAACAACAGCAAAAACTAACCCTTCTGCCGTTTGAATAAAATCTTTAGGTAAATAACTAACAACCACTAAGCTTTTTCAACCCGGTTTCTACCTTTTTCCTTAGCGCGATATAAGGCATCATCAGCTGCTTTAGTGACCTCATCACCACTTTTAAACTGTCCTTGATAAGTCGCCACACCTAAACTCAAAGTCACATGATCCACAACTTTCGATCCCACGTGGGTAATATTGAGTTTAGCAACAGACTCTCGAACCTTTTCAGCAAAAACCGCAGCCCCTTGCAAGTCAGTACTCGGCAACACAAAAGTAAACTCTTCACCACCATAACGACATGCTAAGTCTGTAGGCCTTGTACAAGCATTAGCCAATGCCAATGAAACATCAGCTAAACATTGATCTCCACGCTGATGCCCATAACTATCATTATAAATTTTAAAAAAATCAATATCACACAAAACAACTGACAGCGGCTTTTTCTCGCGCTTAGCCAGTTTAAATTCTCTGTCTAAAGTTTCATCAAAATTACGTCGATTAGCTAGCCCTGTTAATTGATCAAACATAGACAAATGCAAAAGCGTTTTATTCGCTTCAAGCAAACTATCCTGCGCCTGTTTAAGCTTTTGTCTTGTCAAATAAATACGCTCCATTGCGGTAATTTGCAACTGTAGGCGCAATGGGCTAATCGGCTTTTCCATATAGGCATCGCCGCCCGCCAAAATCCCTTTTGTATAAGAGTCATCATCCACTTTAGTGGTCAAAAAAATAATAGGGAACCAATCGTCACCTTTAATTTCACGTATTTGTTGAGTCGTTTCAAAGCCATTCATCCCGGGCATTTCAACATCCATCATAATAAGATCAACCGAATTTTCTTTTATATATTCGACGGCATCATTTCCAGACTCCATATGCACAGTCTCATGACCTAATGAAGAAATGCATTCAGCAACCAGCATACGAATCGATTTACTATCATCAACAATCAAAACTCTCATGACTATTCCATACGGCTATACGAAAATATATGCATTAAATATAGCATAGTTTTCCATGCTATCTTTGTAAAATATCTAAACCTAACTTATCACTATCCATTACTACAGAATCAGCACTAACATCAGCGCGTTGATCTAAATTTAGCCCGATAAAGTCAAATAACTGAGAATCAGCTAATTGTGAAGGCGCAACATTTTGTAAGCTCGAAAAAATACTCTCCAAACGCCCCGGAAAAGCCTTATCCCAGTTTTCCAACATTTTTTTCATCACTTGACGCTGTAAGTTCTCTTGAGAGCCACATAAATTACAAGGGATAATAGGAAACTGTTTTAATTCCGCATAAGCTTCTATATCTTTCTCCTTACAATAGGCTAGCGGTCTAATAACAATATTTTGACCGTCATCACTTAATAGCTTAGGTGGCATAGCCTTTAATTTTCCCGCATAGAAAATATTTAGGAAAAATGTCTCTAAAATATCATCGCGATGATGACCCAAAGCAATTTTAGTTACTCCATGCTCCTTGGCGTACCCATACAAAGAACCACGACGTAGACGCGAACATAAACTACAAGTTGTTTGACCTTCTGGGATAACCCGTTTAACAACACTGTAAGTATCATTTTCAATAATATGAAAAGGTACGTTTATGGCCTGTAAATATTCGGGCAGAACATGCTCGGGAAACCCCGGCTGCTTTTGATCCAAATTTACCGCTACAATGTCAAAATGAATCGGAGCAATTTTCTGCAAGTGCATCAAAATATCCAGCAAAGTATAAGAATCTTTGCCACCCGACAAACAAACCATCACCTTGTCGCCTTCTTCAATCATATTGAAGTCAGCAATAGCACTGCCCACATTTTTGCGTAAGCGTTTGTGCAGTTTATTAATTTCAGTTTGCTCTTTTTTAGTGTCTGACATATCTAGTAAAACTCAAAGGATAAAATCCTTAAACGAAAAAAGGCGAAAGAGTACTCTTATCCAAGAGCACTCTTTCGCCTTATTAACAAGCTAAAAGCTATAAAATCTAGCTGTTATAGCGCTGAAAAATTAATGAAGCATTAGTTCCACCGAAACCGAAACTATTCGACATAATAGTATTTAGCGTAACATCATTTTTACGTGTTGCAACAATTGGCATACCTTCCGCTCCAGGATCAAGCGTTGTAATATTGGCAGATGCACTAATAAAGTTATTTTTCATCATTAATAAAGAATAGATAGCTTCATTTACTCCAGCCGCACCTAATGCATGACCCGTTAATGACTTAGTTGAAGTAATATAAGGCATTGCATCCGCACTAAATACTTGACGTAAAGCTTCCAATTCACGCGTATCACCCACAGGCGTACTAGTTCCATGCGCATTAATATAATCCACTTTACCATCAACCGTCGCCATGGCTTGCTGCATACAACGGATAGCGCCTTCACCTGAAGGCTGAACCATATCATAGCCATCTGAAGTCGCACCGTAACCGGTCAATTCAGCATAGATTTTAGCCCCACGCGCTTTAGCATGCTCTAGCTCTTCCAATACTAAAACACCACCACCGCCGGAAATAACAAAGCCGTCACGAGCTTCATCATAAGGACGAGAGGCTGTTTCTGGCGTGTCATTATATTTAGATGACATAGCCCCCATGCCGTCGAACAAGACTGACATAGTCCAATGCACTTCTTCGCCACCGCCAGCAAAAACAATATCTTGTTTACCTAGCTGGATTTGCTCCATGGCATTACCAATACAATGCGCACTCGTTGCACAAGCAGAAGTAATTGAATAATTAATACCTTTTATCTTAAACGGCGTCGCTAAACATGCAGTATTCGTGCTCGACATCGCGCGCGTGACCATATAAGGCCCAACTCTTTTAATCCCTTTTTCACGCAAAATATCAGCTGCATCAACTAAGTTTGAAGTAGATGGTCCGCCTGAACCCATAATCAAACCCGTACGCACATTCGATACGTCACTTTCCTCTAATCCAGAATCAGTAATCGCTTGCTGCATGGCAATATAGTTAAATGCCGCACCATCGCCCATAAAGCGCTTTACTTTACGATCAATAAAATCATCAAGATTAATATCAATTGCACCACGCACATGACTACGAAAACCTAATTCTTTATAATCCTCCGCAAAAGTAATGCCTGAACGCCCCTCTTGTAGAGATGCAAGAACCTCTTCACTGTTATTTCCAATACTAGAAACAATACCTAGTCCTGTTATAACTATTCTTTTCATGTTCCGCCCCTTAGAAATCTTTTGTATTTGTAAATAATCCAACGCGTAGGTCTTTTGCTACGTAAATCACTTTACCATCAACTTCCATCGTTGCATCTGCAATACCCATCACTAACTTACGCATAATGACGCGTTTTAAAGTAACTTTATACGTTACTTTTTTTGCACCTGGCAATACCTGTCCAGTGAACTTAACTTCACCCACACCCAATGCACGCCCTTTACCTGGCCCACCTTTCCAACCTAAATAAAACCCTACCAACTGCCACATAGCATCAAGCCCTAAGCAACCTGGCATAACTGGATCACCTTGAAAATGACAGTCAAAAAACCACAAGTCTGGAGTAATATCCAGCTCAGCAATGATTTCACCCTTATCAAACTCACCACCTTCCTCAGAAATATGCGTAATGCGATCCATCATTAACATATTTGGCAAAGGTAACTGTGCATTTTCTGGGCCAAAAAGCTCACCACGGCCAGATTTTAATAACTCTTCTCGATCATAACTATGCTGTTTTTGCATTCCCAATCCCGTCTATTTTTATAATTATATTTCGTATATTGCAATATTATACCTTGTATCTATAAAGATTGAGAATTTATCACTCACGATTCCCCACCTAAATAGCACGCCTAAAACAACACTACAAAGTCATTTTATAGGTTCTCATAAGACTCACTAGCATTTTTAGGTTGTATGTCGATCATAAAATCGGACATTAAGCTTTGCTTCCCGCCTAACCGCCTTTGATAAATCAAGGCATACGTCAGCACCGCAGCAACATACGACCTTGTTTCTTTATAGGGTATCGTCTCTATCCACAAATCAGCCGCATAAGCACTATCAATATTTAGCCACCGATTAACACTATCAGGGCCAGCATTATAAGCTGCTGCCGCCAAGGCAAAATTACCCGAGAACTTATCCAACATCTGTTTGTAATAATAAGCCCCGAACTTGACATTTACCGACGCCTCCAGCAAATCTGCACTGGATTTCCAAGGGAATTTTATTTCTTTAGCAATTTGCTTGCCGGTTTTTGGCATCACCTGCATTAACCCCAACGCTCCGACAGGCGAATTAGCCACCTCATCAAACATACTTTCTCGGCGCACCAAGCTATATATAATAGCCTCATCCAAACCTTGTAATCGCGCATTTTCTTGGATTTTATCAGTATAATCCAGCGGAAAACGCAATTTCACATCATCCCAATATTTTGCCTGTGCAACCGTCATTATTGCCTGCTTATGCCATTGCCATTGCTCTGCAATCTTAGCAGCCACTAACAAATTCGTACCTTTAAGACCGCGAATAGCTTGCCACCAATATCGCTGCGCTTGCTTAGTTTTTTGCAAAGCCCTAAACTCATTAACAATAACGAAATCCTTATCTGCTAAAAGCGCATTTATCTCCTGCTCATCTGTTTTAATTGGATTATCTGATAACAAATAATCCTGCTGCAAATAATCAGCCGCTAAAAAACCATAATAACTACGCTCTGTTGCTAAGCCAATAAATATTTCTCGCGCTTTTTTTAGCTGCTTAGTTTGCAGAAATGCCTTCCCTTGCCAATAGCGCCATCTTTCCGACCCCCTCTCTTTAGCGGACAACTTATTCAATGCCTGCTGCACAGCCATCCAATCGCCCTTAATCAAAGCAGCTCGAACCCTCCAAGTACGCGCGGTTTTATCCGACTGCGTTAATCGAGAAAAATGCGCATAAGCCTTATCAGACTTGCCAAAAGTCAGCTGCAACGCTATCGAACGATCAACTTTATGTAACTGCTCTTTAGTTAATTTAAACTTTGTCTTTTGCGTATCCCATACCTGCAAAGCCTTATCAACATCTCCCCCTATCATTCGCCGCACAGCATAAACAAACATATCGTCTTTTTGCGCTTTCGACACATTTTGCAATAAATTAGCTTTAGCAATTAAATCAGGTTTTTTAAGTAACAAGAGCCATTGCTTAGCATCCTGTTTAGCTTTCTTACTGGTCATTTTATTTTGCAAATAACTAGCCAAATCATATTGCCGCGCATTAACCGCGAGCTTAAAACGCTGCCAAATTAATTTTTGCGTTAATAAAGAGGATTGCGTAAATTTAGCTAATAATTTGTCACAGTCCTTTGGTAAGGAATACCCAGTTAACCAAATTTTCTTAACAGCTGTTAACGCCTTAATTTTATAATTTAGCTGATATCTAGCCCACTGATAACGGCATTGCCCTTGCTTGCTTTTAGAAACCCGATAATTTGCCGCATAAGCATTCCATTGCTTATTTTTATATAAAGAATTCAGCCACTGCCGGCGCAACATACGCGCATAAAGCGGCGAATAATTATCCTGCAAAAACTGCTGGATTTTCTTATCTTGATCTAAATGCTTACTGAGCCACTGATAACTTAAATAAAAATGCAAAGGGTAATCCAATAATTCCAAACTTAGCACTGAAAAACCTTGATCATCGCCAGATTCAATCATTTCTTCCGCTTGCACAAACTTCAAGCGTTGCTGCTCACCTATCGTCGCCGAACACTCTAGCGCCCACACAAAAACGACAACAGCAAATACGACCTTCCTTAAACTAACCCACATACCTTTAAATTTCCTTTTGAGTCAACATCACATAACAACATATCGGTGGCAAATACCCATAACAAAAAATCTATATTTTTTAACCACGCCAAGCAACTGAATTCCAGCTATAATTTATCTTAAATCTCGTACACACATAAGCCAAGAACCGACGTGCAAAACCAACAAACAACCCTTACCACACGCTATACTTGGACCTATATTATAGGCCTAGCAAAACAGCATAAAAAAGAACTCATCTCTGCCCACTTATTAGCAATTTTAGCAACGATAGCAACTGTGCCCGTTCCCTTGCTTATGCCTTTATTGGTCGATGAGGTTTTACTCAACAACCCAGGCATAACGATTGAAACCATCAATCAATTCACCCCTGCTCACTGGCATACCCCCCTGCTTTATATCAGCGCTATTTTATTAGCGAGCCTATGCCTAAGAGTCACAGGTATTATCTTTAATATAATTCAGTTACGCCAGTTTTCTCGAATATCCAAAGACATTATCTTCCATATTCGCAAAAAACAAATCAATCACCTTAAACACATCTCCATGGCCGAATATGAAAGCCTCGGCAGTGGAACCGTCATTACTCACTTAGTGACCGACCTAGATACTTTAGATACGTTTATCGGCAGCACGACCAGTAAATTACTCGTCGCCAGCTTAACGATTTTAGGTACGGCGACTATCCTACTGTGGATGAACTGGCAATTAGGATTATTTATTTTACTATTAAACCCTATTGTTATTTTCTTCGCCCGCAGCCTAGGCAAAAAAGTAAAGACACTTAAAGCCAATGAGAACTCCGCTTACGGAATTTTTCAACAAGCACTCTCTGAAACATTAGAAGCGATCCAACAAATACGCGTCAGTAATCGCGAGACTCATTATTACAAAAAACTCATTGATTCTGCCACCCAAGTTAAAGAGCATTCCATTGCCTTCGCATGGAAAAGTGATGCTGCAACACGCTTTAGCTTTTTAATATTTCTCTTTGGTTTCGATATATTTCGTGCTGCTGCCATGCTAATGGTGCTTTACTCTGATTTAAGTATAGGCCAAATGCTCGCTGTCTTTGGCTATCTATGGTTTATGATGGCTCCCGTACAAGAAGTGCTCGGTATTCAATACTCATTTTATGGAGCAAAAGCCGCCCTAGAACGCATTAATCGCATGCAGGCTCTACAACAAGAACCCACCTACCCAGCGCTAATCAATCCTTTCCTTAATAAGCAAACCGTGAGTTTGCGCATTGAGGACTTACATTTTCGATATAACACTGAGAAAGATGAAATCCTTAGCGGCATCAATTTAAGCATTAAAGCCGGTGAAAAAATTGCCCTCGTCGGCGCAAGTGGCGGTGGAAAATCAACCTTAATTCAAACCCTAAACGGTTTATATCCAGCAACTAGCGGCACCATTTATTATGACAATGTGCCCATGAATAATATTGGTCTAGATGTTGTCAGAGAGCACGTAGTCACAGTTTTACAGCACCCAGCACTATTTAATGACAGCATCCGCGAAAATCTAACACTAGGCAAAGTAGCTACTGACGCTGAATTATGGCACGCACTTGAAATAGCCCAACTAAAAGAAACCATTATCAACCTAGAGCAAGGCCTAGATACTGTCATTGGTCGCCAAGGCATGCGCCTATCGGGTGGACAGCGTCAACGCATAGCAATTGCGCGTATGATTATTGCTAAACCCAGCGTTGTAGTGCTCGACGAAGCAACGTCAGCTTTAGATACAGAAACCGAACACAAATTACACCAAGCATTAAACGACTTCTTAAAAGGTCGCACCACAGTCATTATTGCGCACCGCCTTAGCGCCATCAAACAAGCAGATCACGTCTATGTCTTTGACGAAGGGAAAATTTGCGAACAAGGCGATCACAATAAACTTATTAATCAAAATGGACTTTATGCAAAACTCTATGGAGAATATCAATAATGAATGAAATAAAGTACGACCTCCACTGCCACTCCACCGCCTCAGATGGCGCACTCCCTCCTGATGAAGTCGTATTACGCGCCAAAGAGCACGGCGTAACGACACTCGCATTAACCGATCATGACACTGTCGCCGGACTAACTCAAGCACGCGAAACAGCGAACAAAAACGATTTAAAGTTAATTTCTGGTATTGAACTTTCCTGCACCTGGAATAAAAGAACATTCCATATTTTAGGTTTAGACATAGACCCAAATAATGCCGAGCTTTTAGAAGGAATACAGGCTCTACAAAACACCCGCCTCGAACGCGCCTATAAAATCGCTCACAAACTAGAAAAAAACAAAATTTCCGGCGCTTTCGATGCAGTGTTAGAAGCCGCAGGATCTGGCATGATTACTCGTTCCCACTTTGCCGATTTTTTACTAAAAAATAACTACGTTAGCACGATGCAAGGTGCATTTGATCATTACCTAGGCCAAAGCAAGTCCGCTTTTGTTAGTACCCAGTGGGCAGAACTAGATAACGCCATCAACTGGATAAACAAAGCAGGCGGAATTGCCGTTGTCGCACATCCGCTGCGCTACAAACTCACCGCGAGCTGGATGCGCCGATTTCTAACTGACTTCAAAGAACTTGGCGGGCAAGGCATGGAAATCATTACCGGCCGAAGTAACCCTGATGAAGTCCGACGTGCCACCCACTTCGCCACTCAATTCGAATTATATGGCTCCGTAGGTTCAGACTTCCACAACCCAAAAAATCAGTGGATAGAATTAGGTCGATTAGCAGCACTACCCACTAACATACGCCCTGTCTGGCAATTATTTACTGCTTAAGAAAATATTTTTTCATAAAAAACAATAAACTACAAAACACTTAAATAATAATTCAAAAAATTGCTAGCCAAGCATAAAAAAGAAGCTATAATAGTGTCTTCTCTTGAAGAGATTGCCTCGGTGGCGAAATTGGTAGACGCAAGGGACTTAAAATCCCTCGCCTTCTGGGCGTGCCGGTTCGATTCCGGCCCGAGGCACCAATCTTTTAGAGAAATAAATCAAGGACCTAGAGTTTTTACTCGATGTCCTTTTTTTT
>JAUVAA010000173.1 GCA_030591965.1 bacterium | reverse complement strand
CATGGTGAAAGATCTCGCTTCCGTATATTGGTTGTAAATTTCTGAGAATTTATAAAAGACAGGCACTTCATTCTAACTATTCTAAAAATAGAAGCTAATTCAGTCATAACCTTAGAATATTGAAAAAGGCATCACATACCCTCAAGCAAAGCCCAGCCTAACAATAAGCTTGTGGCGCACATATTTGGAAAAGCAGTAACTACTTTTTAGAATGAAGCAAGTGAGTATAAAAGATTTAATATCATTACCACAGAGAGCACAGAGTATTTTATCGTGTAATCTCTTAATTTATATTAAAGTAAAACATAGGCTGAAATTGAACTACTACTCTAGCAGAGTACAGTAAAACCTGATCTAAAATTGGGCTACCAACTTAACATGGGACAAACAACATGTAATCTCGTTCCAATGCTCCGCATTGGAATGCATACAGGAACGTTCCGCGACGCAAAGCGTCGACCCATGTATTCCCACGCGAAGCGTGGGAACAAGAACCTGTAGGGTGTCCCGTCTTAAATCGGTAGCCTAAAGAAGCATCTAAAATCAGGTTGAAGCAGCTATGGTTGATCGCATCAGCCTTTTTAATAATTCAATTAAGGGAGTGTAATTACTGTAATGTGCCGCTTTAAAAGTTTCCACCATTTCCCATGGAAATGCTGATTTCCAGTCAATATCATAATGATGCTTACGAGCCAGCATGGATATAAATATTCTTTGTGTTCTTCCATTACCTTCTGGGAATGGATGGTAGGTATTGATCACGCCAAGACACCGTGCAAGGCTTTCTGCAGCACTATTTTTATCGGGCTGTATTTTAATGGATGCAAATGCTAATGAACGATGAAAAACTTCATTTTCATAGTAAGGAAGCTCAATAGCAGGCGTGAAAACATCACCATTTTTGGCCATATTAAAAGACCTCGGTTTTCCTGCCCAAGAGTATATATCTTGAAAAATATAATGGTGTATTGATTTTAAATATTTAAAATCAAATGTTGGATTTATTAATGTTGGTTGCTGCAATAACTCAAACCCACGCATTAATGAGAAGGACGATTCCTTGGATTTTAAGATTTTTAAACCCTGTATGCCAAGTTGATTAACGTATACGTGAGTCTCAGGGTAGTATTCAGGCTCAATACTATCAGGATAAAGAGGCATTAATGATGTAAGGCCTCAATGATATCCCCTGTTGTCAACTTGCCATTCAGCAAAGCTTCCTGCAGCAATACCTGCAATTGCGGCGATATTTCCAGTGATTCAAGCCTTACATTTGCAATTGCTTGTTGAAGAGCGTTAAGGTCAGTGATAGGCATGATTGAGATCCTTAGGTTATAGTAACTTTCAATTAAATAAAAATAATTACCTAATTAATAATTTTATTGTAAGGGCCTTAAACTTAGATTGCAAAAATTTCTGACAAAATAAACACACTGTATTGAATTATCAGCACTTTACACACCTCAAAACAAAACACTTCCAAATAAACGCTTATACAGATTATAAAAACTATAAAACTCAATTTGACATATCACTCCAACATCAGTAAGTTAACGGGTTGAGTTAATATTTCAAACGCATTATCACACAATAACCGATTTTTTAAGAGTCCCTAATGGAAGAATTTCACCGTATTAGTCGCCTACCGCCTTATGTCTTTAACATTGTTAATGATTTAAAAGCAAAAGCACGAGCACAAGGCGAGGATATTATTGATTTTGGCATGGGGAATCCAGACCAACCCACACCGAAACATATAGTAGATAAAATGGTGGAAGCTACTGAACGTGGCGACACTCATCGTTATTCAGTTTCGCGAGGCATCCCCAGACTTAGACGTGCTATCTGTAATTGGTATAAAAATCGTTACGATGTTGTGTTAGACCCCGAAACTCAAGCGATTGTTACCATAGGCTCTAAAGAAGGTCTGGCACATCTGGCATTAGCAACTTTAGGTCCTGGCGATACCGTGATGGTACCTAACCCAGCCTACCCTATACACCCTTATGGCATTGTTATTGCCGGGGCTGATTTAAGACATGTCAAAATGGTGCCTGGTGTTGACTTTGTTGAAGAATTGCACAAAGCTATCGCTGAATCATGGCCTAAACCCAAAATGCTGATTCTGAATTTTCCTGGCAACCCTACGACACAGTGTGTTGACCTGGATTTCTTTGAAAAAATCATTGAAGTTGCAAGAGAGCATAAAATCTGGGTAGTACATGATATTGCTTATGCTGATATTGTGTTTGATGGCTATAAAGCACCCTCAATCCTGCAAGTACCCGGCGCAGAAGAAGTTGCCGTCGAGTTCTTTTCTTTATCAAAAAGTTACAATATGCCTGGCTGGCGGGTTGGCTTTATGTGTGGTAATAAAGAGTTGGTTGCTGCTCTTGCACGCATCAAGTCTTATCTGGATTATGGTATGTTTACCCCAATTCAAATTGCTGCTATCACTGCTCTGGAAGGTCCGCAAGATTGTGTCGCAGAAATATGTGCCATGTATAAAGAGCGCCGAGATGTACTTTGTGATGGCTTAAATTCAATTGGCTGGACGGTAGAAAAACCCAAGGCAACCATGTTTGTCTGGGCACCTATTCCAGATACATATAAGGAAATGGGCTCTATTGAATTTTGTAAAAAAATGATTACTGAGGCAAAAGTTGCTGTATCACCTGGTATCGGCTTTGGCCAATTTGGAGATGATCATGTGCGTTTCAGCTTAATTGAAAACGAACATCGGACTCGACAAGCCATACGTGGTATTCGTGCCATGTTTAAAAAAGATGGTTTAATTTAATCAGTGGTTAACTTAAATTTAAAGAAACTTGTAGGTTGGGTTAGATTTTTTTGCGAAGCAATAAAAACGTAACCCAACAGAACTCAGTTTAATGCTAAAAATGTTGGGTTACGTTATCTGCGCTTCGCTTGATAAGCTAACCCAACCTACATAATAGCCTTAAATTACACAAAAATTTATCACAATCCATATCTGCTTAGGAGTTTGATTTGAAGCCAGTAAAAGTTGGTGTTTTAGGTTTAGGTACTGTCGGTGGCGGTACGGTAAATGTTTTAAAACGTAATGCACAAGAAATCTCGCGTCGTGCTGGAAGAGAAATTATTATTACCCGTGCTGCCGCAAGAGACCTTACGCGTGAGCGCTTGTGCGATACCAAAGGTATAGCACTAAGCACTGATCCTTACGACATTATTAATGACCCTGAGATTGAAATCATCTTAGAGTTAATAGGTGGAACTAGCCTGGCTAAAGAACTGGTTTTACAAGCGATAGCAAATGGCAAACATATTGTTACCGCAAACAAAGCGCTGATTGCTTTACACGGTAACGAGATTTTTTCCGCAGCGAGCAAAGCCAATGTTATGGTGGCTTATGAAGCGGCTGTTGCGGGTGGTATACCCATTATCAAAGCCATACGCGAAGGTCTCAGTGGTAACCAGATTAACTGGTTAGCAGGTATTATCAATGGCACGGGCAATTTTATTCTGACAGAAATGCGCGACAAAGGTCGCGACTTTGATGATGTACTCGCAGAAGCACAATCACTGGGTTATGCGGAAGCTGACCCGACTTTGATGTCGAAGGTATTGATGCCGGACATAAATTAATGATTCTGGCCTCGATTGCATTTGGAATTCCGCTGCAGTTTGAAAACGTATTTACCGAAGGGATTACTAAAATTACCCGCGCAGATGTCGAGTATGCAGGAGAATTAGGCTACCGCATCAAGCACTTAGGTATTGCGCGTAAAACAGAAAAAGGTATTGAGCTTAGAGTCCACCCTACCCTTATCCCTGAGCGTCGCTTAATTGCCAATGTCGATGGGGTTATGAATGCAGTGCTAGTTCAAGCTGACGCGGTTGGCCCGACACTTTATTATGGCCCAGGGGCTGGTGCTGAAGCGACGGCTTCTGCTGTCGTTGCAGATATTGTTGACGTAGTTCGTGCTTTAACACTTGATGTAGAAAACAGAGTTCCTTACCTTGGCTTTCAAGAGAGCGCGATTATTGATCTCCCTATCTTGCCGCGTGAAGAAATTGAAACGACCTACTACCTACGTCTAACGGTTGAAGATAAACCCGGGGCTTTAGCCGATATTACTAATATTTTAGCCAAACAAAATATTAGTATTGAGGCACTGATACAAAAAGAACCACATCATGGTGAGACTAAACTGCCTATTATTATGCTCACCCAGAAAACAATAGAAAAAGAAATGGATGCTGCCATTTCTGCAATCGAAAATTTATCGTCTGTTACTGGGCAAGTAACACGCATCCGTCTTGAAACTTTAGGATAATGAAATGGCAACACAATCACATTACACAGGTTTAATTGAACGCTACAGAGATCGACTTCCAGTCAGTGATTCAACTCGTATTATCAGTATAGGTGAAGGCGACACACCGCTTATTCAATTACAAAATATCCCTAAATTAATAGGCAAGGATGTAGATATTTATGTTAAGTACGAAGGCTTAAATCCAACGGGCTCCTTTAAAGACCGTGGCATGACGATGGCGGTGACTAAAGCCGTTGAAGATGGAAGCGAGGCCATTGTTTGTGCGTCAACAGGAAACACCTCGGCTTCTGCCGCTGCTTATGCTGTGCGTGCTGGCATCACTGCCTTTGTATTGATTCCTGAAGGTAAAATTGCGCAAGGTAAACTTGCGCAAACCTTAATGTATGGCGCTCAAATCATCCAGATCAGAGGGAATTTTGATCAAGGTATGAGCCTGGTTAAAGAAGTCGCTAACCATGCGCCCGTTACTATCGTCAACTCCATTAACCCTTTCAGAATTGATGGCCAGAAAACAGCGGCATTTGAAATTGTTGATGCCTTAGGTAAAGCGCCTGACTTCCACTGTCTACCTGTCGGCAATGCAGGTAATATTACTGCTTACTGGAAGGGCTACAGCGAATATGCCACAGAAACCAATGGTATTGCGGCTGTCTGTGATAAACGCCCTGTTATGTGTGGTTATCAAGCAGCAGGTGCCGCTCCTTTTATCGCGGGTAAAATGATTGATAATCCTGAAACAGTCGCAACAGCGATTCGCATCGGTCATCCACAATCCTGGGATTACGCCTGGGCTGCACAAAAAGAATCGGGCGGCTGGTTTGATAGCTTTGCGGATGAAACAATATTGGCTGCACAAAAAATGCTTGCAAGCTACGAAGGTATCTTCTGTGAACCTGCCTCAGCTGCTTCACTAGCAGGTGCATTAAATGATATAGGATCAGGTAAAATTCCTGAAGGTAGCACCATCGTTTGTACTTTAACAGGTAATGGTCTAAAAGACCCTGAAACGGCTATTTCTCAATGCTCTGATACCCACCCTGTATCAATTGATGCATCACTGGATGCAGTGAAAAAAGCAATTCTGGATAATATGTAATTTTCTCTTTGCGCTTCTCTCATTCCCACGCGGCTCTACGTGGGAATGCTTATAAGCAGACTATTTCTTGTATAAAGAACTTCTATAACTCATTGTTTTATATAACAAGGAAAAATACCTTTTTCACGAAGAAAACATTCAGCGAAGATATTATTAGAAGTACTCTATTAAGCCATTTCACACAAAGCAGGATCGAGTTAACAAGGTATTTTGTCCTATGTTAAGTACGTAGCCATGCACTTAATTCTCGTATTTCGTAAGCCCCCCTTGTGGTTGCCCCTACTATTAGAAACACAGCTCAAACACTTACTTAGCTAATACTTTTTCAAGACACAAGATGTTTAGCATTATTGCACAGGCATGATGTTTTTGATTTTCACCCCTTCAGCAGCCAGAGTCAACTTCATACCCTTCTGTTTGGAAGTTAAGTGCATAATCACGTCATTTCTATTTTTCATAGTCACTGCAGAAACACCATTACCATAGCTAATCCCAATTCCAGCAGCCCAATACTTACCCTCCATATCCTTAGGCTCGATCACTCTATAGACATCCCCTTCTGCTTCAATCAAGGAAACCCCAACATCCAGCATCGATATACCCTGAATATCAAAAGTATAAATTGATCCATCGTACATAGTCAACTCACCTTGTCCCCATTCATATCCAATACCAATGGCAATTGAAGTACTTTTAATTGACACTGTGCCTAAAATTAGGGGGGCCGGAACGATCTTAATCGCGTAAGATTCGATATACACCAGCTCAACTTCATCTCCCACTATAATTCCGGAAAGGTCAAACTGCTCTGCTACATTAACCACCGTAGCCTGTGCTTCTCCCTTCACAGTCAGCAGGCTGTTTTTTTGATCAATGGCCTCTACGAGGCCTGCTGTCGTAATTGAACGAGTGTTTTTCGAACTAACTTGTTTTTCTATCTCAATCTGACGACTATACTCCTTAAGTCCGGTATTTTCAGGACCTAAGAGTATAGCGAAAGCATTATAATATTGAACCAT
>JAUVAA010000072.1 GCA_030591965.1 bacterium | reverse complement strand
TAGGCCAGAAAGTCTTTGCCTGTATTTTTTCTAACGCTGCCATTTAACCCCCCCTTGTAATTAACGGTGGGGATAGTGTGGCATTAATGTGAGCTTCTGTGAATTACGCTGACTATTAAGCGCTTACCTAATAAAGTTGAAATATAGTTAACGCCACCATGAGATGATTTTTCACTCTCAATCGCGGCATAGCGTCGTTTATCTTTTTCACAAAGTGAGTCATAAAATTTCTTCATCGATTTCTCGATGCTTGTTTTATAAGGAAATGACATGAGGTAACCGCAGAATAACAAATTAAGATAACCTTGATTTGAGGGGCATTTTTCATTATTCAAGAGACGCTATTTCAGGAAGTTATTTCATGCACGTTCCTAAGTCTTTTCAATACGTGCTTGCAGTTCTCAAAACTGCTTTCATTATCTTCGTAGATTGGCACTTCAATACCCGCTAATCGGGCTGCACAACCTTTCACCATATCGGTTGCAACCTGAACTTGTCGGCTAAGTGGGAACATATCTGGTGTTAGATGCCCATTAGCAAAGATGGACGGATCAGTTTTTTGGCTTCAGCATGGGCTGCGGCTTTATCGAGTATTGCAGATAAATTCCCTAGCATGCGCAAGAAAGAAGGAATTGAGGCTTGGTACATGGTTAATGATATAGTGCTGGTTCCAATAAATGTTGAGTTAATCCAGATAAATTTGACGATAAGGTAGTAATGTCCTGTCTTCTAAGTACGATAAATCGTTTCAATTAAGTGAAAACCAAACTTAGTTTTAACGGGGCCATGTACTGTCAGTACTGGCTTCTTAAAAACCACATTATCAAACGCTTTGAGCATTTTACCTGGGCCAAATTCACCAAGATCACCACCCTTTTTTGCTGAGTTACATAGCGAATGCTTTTTAGCAAGGCTCGCAAAGTCTGCACCACCAGCTAATTGCCGCTTAATCGTTTCCGCTTCTTCTTTCGTTTTTACTAAAATATGTCGTGCGCATGCTTTTGCCATTAATCACCTCCAACTTTACTGTACAAAAGTAATGTTTTTCTCAACATTTTTGTCCATTTTCATATCTTCACACCCTGAAATAAGGGCAACAACAGCCAAAATACACATAATCTTTTTCATGATTTATTCCTCTTTTTATTTACTTCAACTTCTTAGGCGACCGGCTTGATATAGCATACCAATACTTACTTTAGTTTATGTAGCACTGCCAGTCCTTTAAGGACTGGCAGTGCTTGGTATTCGACTTCGGTATATTATTGAATGCCGCTCGCCTTATCTAGCGGAGTTTATCTACGGTGACTCAATTACCATTTTGCCATCAAACTGGGTTACTCTAAACTTTTTCAGCACCGACATGCCAATTAAAACCTGATCCAACTTATCTAAAATGACGGCCTGCGTATTATATAAAGTAATCGAGCCTATAGTTAAAGTCGGTATCTTGGTTTGGTACGCTCTTACATTCCCTGCTGCCGTATTGCTAATAACCGCTGGACCAAACTTCAGCCCAGCTCGTTTGGCCAATTCACTCGGCACTGCAACGCGAGTTGCTCCGGTATCAATCATAAATTCCATGACGTGATTATTAACCATTCCCGCCCCCGAATAATGCCCTTGCCTATCCGCTGAAATAACAACACCCTTCTCAGTGTTGGTAATTGGATTTTCAAATAGTATTTGCTGAACAACATCATTCGGATGTTCAATAGCATAAGTGGGCGATTGTCTACGCAATAAGTTATCCGCAGCTAAATACATAAGCACAAAAGCGAATACGACAAATATCAGTGGTTTCACCTTATTACATTCTGTTAATAGTCTCGCCATCAGTCAGTGAAATCCAACCAATAGTAATTCTATAAACCAGCCAAAATATAGTTATAAACAAGGTAAAAATACCGATACCCATGCCAAAAGTAAACGCGGTAAAAGCTAAGCCTGCTAGCGTCACCCAACAGGTTTTTATTTGCCAATTAAAATGTGACTCCAGCCATGTACCCTGTACATCATTACGCTTATAAAGATTAAGCCCTACGCCTACTAATAAAGGTAAAGTCGCAAATATAAAACTGAGTGCTTGGCATAAGTAAACCGTAGCCGCGACTCGTTTTAATGCCTGTAATTCTTCATCTGATAAATTATTCATATTGCTCTCCTATAATTGGATAGTCGTCTATAAAGAATACACCAAAAACATACCCCACTACGCAGGAAATTAATGCGGCCACTAATAAAACAGAGCTAATCAAATGGAGTTAACTCTCTGTAGAGCAAACTTCAGTCCACCTATCTTGAGAGCCTCACTGCGCCCATGAGCGGACTGAAATTCGCCCTACCGAGCTACGAATTAATATAATATTGCCAATCAGCGACTGCTTGCTTTGTTTTTTCACTCGCTTGAATAATCTTTAAATCGGCTAAAGGAATTTCATAAATAACATCGTCTACTTCAGCCTCGATCATGGCCATAAAACATTCAAAATCTTCTTCACTATCATATTCTGAATTAATCAGTTCAAGCACTGTAATAATGGTATTTGGTGCAATAGACAACTTCGATATTCCCGTGTATTCAGCCTTGAAAGGGCAAGTTATATTATCAACTAAATAGAGCGTCCAGCCTTGGCCTTGCTGATATTCACCGTAGCAATCTGCTAATATTTTATAATCAATTCTATATTGATGGTTGGTATCAATCATGAGCTAATAAAAAGCTTACTTAACTTAACACTCCAGTACAACTTGATCCCTGCCCTGCTGTACATCCATAACAATGATCAGCAACCTCAATCGGCAGATCTTCTGGCATCTGCTCTAATAACTTACTTAAATGCGTAACACTCCCAGTCAACGGCATCTCTAGCATTTGATTGAAATCACAATCATAAACGTAACCTTGCCAATCAACGCTTAATAAACTTTTGCACATAACTTGGTCAAGATTTTCTGCTTGATACGATTGCTTCAATAAATTTAGGTAATCATCAAACTGTCCTTTTGCATGTAAAACCGCGCCAAAGCGTTGAATTGGCATATTGGTTATGGTGAATAATTGATTAAATTGTAAATCAAAATGCTCACTTAAAAACGTTCGATAAGCCGCTTCTAATTGCAGTTGCGGGGCTGGTAATGCCATGCCTTGTGGATTAAAAACCAAGTTTAAAATTAAACCACTGTCTTTTTGACCATAACCCAGCGCATTTAACTTTTGCAAAGCGTCAATAGAAGCGGTAAACACACCTTTTCCGCGTTGCGCATCCACATTATCTTCCATATAACAAGGCAAGGAAGCAATCACTTCAACTTGCTGTTCTGCTAAAAATTCAGCTGTCTCTTCATAACCAGGTTCAACAAGAATCGTTGGATTACAGCGATCCATAACATGCAGGCCATGTTTTTTCGCTTCTATCACTAACCAACGAAAATCAGGGTTCATTTCGGGTGATCCACCTGTTAAATCAAGATATTGAATTTTATTTTTCGCGGCAAATTGCAAAGCTATTTGCATCGTTTCACGGCTCATTAATTCAGTGCGATTAGGGCCAGCATTAACATGACAATGTGTGCAGCTTAAATTACACAAATAGCCTAAATTCATTTGTAGCGTACTTAAATTACCACGGCGAATGGCAGGAAAATCACTATTGAGTAGTAAAGGTTTAACGTCGCGCATCTTGATAGGATTGTTTAGATTTGAAAAGGTGAGCCGGCTGAACGTCCAGAAAACGAAGCAATTCATATTGCTCCGGCAAGGGCTCAGCTAAGTTTAATAAGGCATCGCGTAAAAGTAATAAATCACTGACCTCATCAACATCGCGTAAAGGTGCTAAGGTTTTTACTTCTCCAAGCGGTTCAATTCTATTTAAAAACTGAGCACCTGTATCTGCCTGACTATAAACAACCTCTGTCCACACGTAGTCTGGTACCGGACAATTACCACCAAAAACCCAGAAGCCACCATCAACACTTGGACCAAAAGAAAATCGCGCATGCTCTTCACGTGCTAACCACATAACAGCACCGTGCAATTCAGAAACCGTCATTTGAGGAATATCAGCGCCCACAAGCAGCACAAAATCATGCTCTTGTAATAGCGTATTATAGATATGCGCCATGCGCTCACCTAATCCGCCCTCACCTTGCCACACACATGGTTGATCCCCCCAATAGTTATGATTTAAGGCGGATTGTTCAGCAACGGCATAATAACTTTGAATACCTAATTGCTGGCTCAGCTCCTGAGTAACCGAGGCAACAGATCGAGAAGAAGCCAAATGAAAAGCTTCAGCAGCCTCTTGCCCTAAAGCAACAGCTAAGCGTGTTTTTACTGGGGAAAGCCCTGGCGTTTTGACAAATATAGCTATTGCTCCGCTCATAAGCTCAATGCCCCTTTACAATGAAGATAAAAATAAAATGCGCATAACTATTAACAACAAGCCGCTCCAGATTCTAGCGACAAACTAGTATTGGGGGGCGCGCAATCAAATAAACCAAAATGCGTCGCTTTATCACCGATAAGATCAAAATGCTTGGCGTAACGGCTTAAAGCCAACATATCATAGCTATTGCCACAAACGCGTAAAGGTTTACCTTTTTCAAAATGATGGTGATCATCTAAATCAAAGCTATGCGGGTGTTCAGCTATCGTGCCTTTATAAGTCGCCAATTGACCAAAGTCTTCACAACGATCTTCCAGCGACATTTTAAAAGCGCGAATCGTCACAGAGCGAAACTTAACCATACCGATTTTAGCTTCAACTTCTGGATCTTCCAACGCAATTGGACTTTCCTTAACCACGCGCACATCAGGGCAGCCCAAATCTTGCATAATACGGCGAAAATCTTCCCAATACAGCGCGCCACCTAAACACTCACCTAACAACACGGGTTCTATTTTAAGTGTTTCCGGTATACGTCGATCCGCATAAACATCAGAAAAATAAATTTCTCCACCCGGCTTTAGTACTCGAAAAATTTCAGCTAAAACTTTTTCTTTATCCGGCGATAGATTAATTACACAGTTTGAAACAATAAGATCAATAGAATTATCAGCAATCCCGGCAGCGGCTAAATCTTCCATATAACCCTGTTTAAATTCAACATTAGACTGCGCATAACCATAACGTTCAGCATGCCAATCACAATGTTCTTTAGCGACGGCCAGCTGCTCTTCGGTCATATCGACACCAATCACATGACCTAATTCACCCACTAAACGTGATAATAAATAACAGTCACGTCCCGTACCGCACCCCATATCTAAAACGGTTGCACCTTGCAATGCTGGTGGTAAGGGCGTGCCACACCCATAGTAGCGCGCAACGACTTCAGGATGTAAATCAGCCAACAAAGAGCGCAAATGAACAGGAACTGAATCTAAAGTGCAACAAGCACTGGTTTTTAAGTCTTGGCTGGACTGTAGCACCTGCCCATAATAGTTTTGTACTGATTCTGTGATGTCTGTGTCGCTCATATACGCTCCAAAAAATAAATAATGATGCAATCTGAGTATAGCCCAAGAAAGCGCGGTTATATGCAGATTTTCTTATAGGTCGTAAAGATACAGGATTCCTTACAAATAGGTGAAAATTATTTTCTTAGCCGCCCCTCCCACAAGCGACAACTACCTTGGAAAATATTTTCATTATCCAATGGTTTGTTAGTGCCCATATGAAGCCTTGCGGAATACGGGAAATCGGAGCATTGAACTCTCGTACTCCACTAGCGTTCCGTACGAGCTACGAATAATGACTTTTAATTTAACGCGAGATACTCTTTAATGCTTATCTCACGTTAAGTGAATAGCCAAAATGGCGGAACCCATGAGTAATCGGGTAAAATCATATCGTCATCTATAATTTTGGCAGTAACTCTTTATTATAATACTCCCCTTCTTCAGCGCTTTTGAAAAACACCACGTTTAATCACCGGCAAGTATGGCAACTAGCCTTGCCGATGATCATTGCTAATATTTCTACGCCTTTACTAGGCTTAGTCGATACCGCAGTCATGGGACATTTAGATAACGTTCATTTTCTTGCCGCCGTTGCCATAGCTACGCTTATTTTTAGCTTTCTTTTCTGGAGTTTCGGTTTCTTACGTATGGGTACTACCAGTCTTAGCTCACAAGCTTTTGGCGCCAATAACCCTTTAGAACTAAAAGCCATACTGCTACGCGCCCTGTTGATTGCTTGCAGCCTTGCTCTAGGAATTTTATTACTGCAAAAACCCATTGCCAGCCTCTGTTTTTATTTGATTGATAGCCACAAAGACTTAGAGCTTTTAGCGCAGCAGTATTTTTTCATTCGTATTTGGAGCGCGCCAGCTACTTTATGCCAATATGTTATTTTAGGTTGGTTTTTAGGCTGTCAAAACACAAAAAGTCCACTCGCCATCATTATTACTACTAACTTATGCAATATCGGTTTGGATCTATTATTTGTTAACTATTATGGAATGAATGCTGATGGCGTAGCACTGGCTTCGGTTATCTCTGAATATATCGGCTTAGCATTGGCAGTCTTATTACTGATCAAAAACATACCGCCCAGTCACCAAGCCCTATCTTGGACTCTTCTATTTCAAGTCGATAAGATCAAAGCCATGCTACTGATCAATAGCCATCTATTTGTACGCACTTTATGCTTGATATTTACCTTTGGTTTTTTTACCGTGCAAGGCGAAAAACTAGGCAGCACAATACTGGCAGCTAATGCTATTTTGCTCAATTTTCAAACTTTTATGGCTTATGCGCTTGATGGCTTTGCTCATGCTGCCGAAGCATTAATAGGCCGCGCCCTAGGTGCCAATAATAAACGATTGTTTCAACAATCGCTAAAATCAACTGCTCTCTGGTCTTTAGTTGTTGCCTTGCTCTTTACGCTATTTTATAGCTATGCAGGCAAAGATATTATCAATAGCCTGACGCATTTAAACGCAGTGCGCGAGCAAGCCTACGAATTTATTCCTTGGGTCATTGCTTTACCGTTAATTTCTTTTATCAGCTTTCTTATGGATGGTGTATTTATTGGCGCTGCTCTATCCAAGCAAATGCGCGACACAATACTCTTATCACTTTTTATTATTTTTTTGCCGGCTTGGCACTTCTCTCAACACTTGGGAAATCATGGCTTGTGGTTTGCTCTGACACTCTTTATGTTATCTCGCAGCCTAATAATGCTGAGCATCTATTTATATTACAAAAATAAACTGCTGAATTAATAATATAGCCTAGCTATATGCAACAAAGCATAGAAGCCGTGTTTAGAAAAGTGATATTATAAGTCTTTGCAACTTCCGCCTAAATACCATTATGAGCGTAAAAATTTACCACAATCCTAGATGCAGTAAATCACGTCAAACCCTGCAATTATTAGAAGAGCAAGGTGTACAAGCTGAAGTAATTGAATATTTAAAAACGCCGCCTACCGCAGCCGAACTAGATAATATTTTAACTTTGCTAGGTATGCAGCCGCGTGAATTAATGCGTAAACGCGAAGCAGAATATAAAGAAACAGGCATGGATAATCTTGACCTAGATCGACCTGCACTTATTGCTGGTATGGTTAGTGCGCCTAAATTAATTGAGCGCCCTATCGTCTTAGCCAATGGCAAAGCGGCAATTGGCCGTCCGCCAGAAAGTGTTTTAGCAATTTTATAAGTTTGATGACTTATATGACCCAGCAAAAGAAATAAAAATTCACACAATGGTTAATATTCTCATTTTATATTACAGCCGTGACGGTGCCACCAAAGCCATGGCGCAACAAATTGCTCGTGGCATTGAATCGATTAACGATGCAGAAGCCCTGTTGCGCACTGTACCGAATATTTCCAGCGCCTGTGAAAAAACGGCGGATGAAATCCCCACATCAGGCTCTCTTTATGTCACGCTAGATGATTTGAAGAACTGTGATGGCTTAGCTTTAGGTAGCCCAACGCATTTTGGCAATATGGCTGCACCGCTAAAATATTTTATCGATAACACGACTGAAGCTTGGTTTAGCGGCTCACTCAGCGACAAGCCGGCTGCCGTGTTTACCTCGACAGGAAGCATGCATGGTGGCCAAGAATCAACATTACTCTCGATGATGCTACCGCTATTACATCACGGTATGATCCTATTAGGTATTCCTAGCAGCGAAGATGCATTAAGAGAAACACAATCAGGTGGCACGCCTTACGGTGCAAGTCATGTTGCTCATATTCAACAAAGCTTGAGCCAAGAAGAGAAAACACTTTGCTTTGCCTTAGGTGCTCGCTTAGCGAAGACCGCTTTAAAATTAAAAAACCCATGAAAGCTAGCCATTATTACGCCATCGCCCTATTCGCCTATTTAAGTCTATTTAGCCTGTTGATGCTATGGAATACAGTGCTCTCACCACCGGAAAAATTGCCGGTCGCTTTACTACTGATTATCACAGTCAGTCCTTTATTATTAGTATTACGCGGTTTTCTAAAAGGAAATTTAAAAAGTTGCTCTTGGATGGCTTATATCAGCATGCCGTATTTTATACACGGTAGCATTGAAGCTTATGTCAGGACTGAGCGCTTATTACCCTCTTTAGAAGTGACCTTTAGCCTACTGCTATTTTTAGGAACTAGCCTATTTGTACGCCAGTCAGGAAAAGACTCGAAATGATCTCCAAACAACAGCCCTTACAATTCGACTTTAAAGCAGAGCAATCCTTTAGCAGTTTCTATGCGGGCTGTAATCATGAGGCCACGCAACACTTAACGGATAGCGCCAGCGGCAAAGGCGAGCAACAACTTTATATTTGGAGTGAAGAAGGCCTAGGTAAAACGCATTTATTGCAAGCCTGCTGCCAACAAGCCTATCAACTGAAGCTCAGCAGCTTCTATCTTTCTCTAGACAAAAACAAATTACCTTCAACTGATATTTTGCAAGGCTTAGAGTCATTCGACCTAGTTTGCATTGATAACCTAGAAGAATGCGCAGGCAACAGTGAATGGGAACTCGCTCTATTTAATTTTTATAACCTTCACCGCGACAACGGCCATAATCTCATTCTAGCAGCACATGTACCGCCTAACTTTTTACCGATCCAGCTACCTGACTTAAAAACCCGCATGGCTTGGGGCTTAACACTCAAGCTACAAGAATTATCTGACGCTGAACGAATCGCAGCCTTTACCTGCAAAGCAAAATACTTGGGCTTTGAAATTTCTCCGAAAATAGGAGATTTTTTAACTAAACACTATGCGCGCGACTTGCCTGCTTTATGGGATTTGCTTGAGCAGTTAGACCAAGAAACACTGATAGCTAAACGTAAATTAACGCTACCTTTTCTAAAACAAATACTCGCTAAACAAAAATAATCTACTTATAAGCCAGGATTATTTTTGAGCCTAAGATGAGGGAGGGGCTTTTAGCCACGACTTGCGTAAAATCGCGACTAAAAGCTCCTCCCACCAATACTCTCATAATCAATACTAAAGCTGAGTAACACCAAAGCCTAATTCAAACACTCACCTTTTCGGTAAGCAACCACCTCTGAATCACTACATGCCGTGCAGTCACTTGCATAGGTTTTCGATTGATCATTTTTATCAAACCCACAAACTGGCTTATAGATCATAGTGCAGATTTGCGGGCGCGGCTCCGAACAATAACTTAAATCACTGTGCTTTTCAGGCACCTCAGTTCGATTTTCAAGCACATCAACATGCTTTTCAGGCGCACTTTGACAGGCACTTAATAATAGCAACATTAGCCACGGTATATTTTTCATTAGTTTCATTTTGTTTCTCCGGTGCATGCACCTTCCTGATAGCCCACTACGTCCACATTGGCACAGGCTGTGCAATCACTTGCGTATGTTTTTAATTTCCCTTCTTTATCCTGACCGCAAACAGGCCTATAAATTTTAGTACACATAGGGCTACGTGCTTCTGGACAATCAATTAACTTATCTAGCTTTTCAGGTACATTTTGACAGGCTGCCAATAGTAATACCATTAAACTTAATACTCGCTTAATTATCATTAATACTCTCCTTTACTCTACAGGGGACACCTTAACCAAGGCTCCAAAATAAGGGTGATCTAAAAAATGCACTTCATTCAGTAATACACGTCTTTTTTCTGCTACCCGATAAATTAAGTCTTCAGACTCGTCAAAATTCAAAGGCGAATATTCTAAATCAGCCACGACATGCAATAAACTACCACGCTGAATTTTAATCCAACCGTCTAAATTCTGCGCACCCGATGAAATATGAATAGGCAAGCTCACTTGATTGCTTTTTGCTTGTATCTGCCACGATTCATAATAAAAAGGACGATAACTATCCGCTCTACTTAGCCGACTATACTGAGAACTCATCGTTTTGGCTCCTAGTTGCACCGATGCATAACGCTTTACTGGCGCAATTTTTGTTTCAGTTTGCTCAAACAACTCAGTCGTTGGTGCACTTTGCTCAAAAACAATGAGCTCGACCTGAAACTGGCGTGTATCTGCATTAGCCCAGCCATGACAGCAAAAAATCAATAAAAATAACTGTATCTTCAATCGTACACTCATGCGGCTTCATCCGTTAATTGGGTCAATAAGGCGCTAATAAAATCTACTTTCTCATCTGTTGTCGCAAATTTCTGAGTAAAGCGTAATTTATCCCCACCTTCAAATTTATAAACCTGCGCCTGTGTTTGTATCAAGGTGAGTAACTGCTGCATATTTAATTTAGGCTCGGCACCAAAAATAATCCGCCCACCTTCCGCATGCGCATCTATTTTTTTCACCCCTATCGTATCGGCTTGTTGCTTTAATTCTGTAATGGCAAACAAGACCTTTACTTGCTCCGGCAATAAACCAAAGCGATCAATCATTTCTATCTGCAAATCTCTTAAATCTTCTTTGCTTTCAGTACTTGCGATACGCTTATATAAAACTAATCGCGCATGAATATCTGGCAAATAATCCTCAGGGATTAAAGCCGCTGTTTGCAAATCAACCTCAGCACCTACATGCATAGGTGCATTTAACTCAGGCTGTTTACCCGACTTCATCGCCTTAACCGCACGCTCTAATAATTCAGTATATAAAGTAAAGCCTATTTCCTGAATTTGTCCACTTTGGCCATCACCTAATAACTCACCCGCGCCACGAATCTCCATATCATGGGTAGATAATAAAAAGCCTGCGCCTAGTTCGCCCGACGATTCCAATGCATCCAATCGTTTAGTGGCATCTTTGCTAATTAATGCTTTTGGTGGCGTAATAAAATACGCATAAGCCCGATGATGCGAACGCCCTACTCGGCCTCGTAGTTGATGCAACTGCGCTAAACCGAGTTTATCGGCTCGATTAATAATAATCGTATTCGCTGTCGGTATATCAATACCGCTTTCAATAATTGTCGTACTGAGCAAGACATTAAATCGCTGGTGATAAAAATCCAGCATAATCCGTTCAAGCTCACGCTCGGGCATTTGTCCGTGGGCAATTTCTACGCGCGCTTCCGGCACTAAACGCTCAATCTCGCGCGCCATTTTATCCATCGATTTGACATCATTATGCAGAAAATACATCTGCCCACCGCGTTTAATTTCACGCTGACAGGCCTCTTTAACTAATGAATCAATCCATTCGGAAATAAACGTTCTAATAGAATGTCGGTTCGGTGGCGGCGTAGCAATAATCGAAACATCACGCAAACCTGCCATTGCCATATTTAAAGTCCGAGGAATCGGTGTTGCTGTTAGCGTTAATAAATCAACTTCTTGGCGTATCGCTTTAAAATGCTCTTTCTGACGCACGCCAAAACGATGCTCTTCATCAATAATAACCAAACCTAAATCACGATATTTAATCTCTTTGGATAAAAGTTTATGCGTGCCAATAACAATATCGACTTTACCTTCTGCCATATCAGCAATGATAGCTTTTTGTTGCTTAGGCGTCACAAAGCGCGATAACACCTCGACTCGAAAAGGCCAATCTGCAAAACGATCTCTGAAATTCTGAAAATGCTGTTGCGCTAATAACGTCGTCGGCACTAACACCGCAACTTGTCTTCCGCTTTGCGCGGCAATAAACGCAGCCCGCATCGCCACTTCAGTTTTACCAAAGCCAACATCACCACAAACCACCCGGTCCATCGGCTGACCTGAGCGCATATCTTCGAGAATACTATCAATAGAAGTTTGCTGATCTGGTGTTTCTTCAAATGGAAAAGCATCAGCGAAAGCTAAATACTCACGCTCTTCATAAGCAAAGGCATGACCTTTATTTAAAGCACGTTTCGCATGAATATCCAATAATTCAGCCGCGACATCGTGAATTTTTTCCAGTGCTTTTTTCTTCGCCTTACTCCATTGATCACCACCTAATCTATGCAGCGGCGCATTCTCAGGATTCATTCCCGTATACCGACCAATCACATCTAAAGAAGAGACAGGCACATATAATTTATCTCCGTTAGCGTATTCCAAGGTCAAGAATTCTGCATCAATATCGCCGAACTTTAAAACCTGTAACCCTAAATAGCGCCCGACACCATGCTCCTGATGAACCACCGGCGCACCGACCGTTAGCTCGTTCAGATTATTGACAATTTTTTCCAGCTCACGCGCCGCCGACTTTTTGCGCCTACGCCTTTGTTGTGCCTTATCGCCTAATAACTGGCTTTCAGTAATAATTGCCAAGCCAGCTTGCTGCATATACAAGCTGTGATCTATCGATGCGACCACAATACAAGGCGAATCTTCAATGCTTAAGAAGTGCCCCCAATCATCCACTTGTTTGACGCTGATTTTATAGCTGCGCAATTTATCAATTAACGCCTCTCTGTGCCCTGCGGTTTCAGCGACAAACAAAACACGACTTTCACTATTGGCAACAAAGGCTTTTAACCGGCTCGCTGGCTCTTTTAATCGCGCATCAATATTAACCTCAGGTAAACTAACACTAACGCCTTCCCAAACCGCCTGCTCCGTTTCTTGCGCTAAATAAATACGCCGAAATTGGTCTATATGCTCAATAAACTCAGTCTGCTGTAAATACAACAACTCAGGCGCTAGAAGCGGACGCTCTAGGTCGTATTTACGCTGTTCAAAACGCTCATCAACTTCTTCGACAAACTGCTGGGCCGAGTGTTCTAAAGTTTCGGGTAATACAAAAGCGGTCGTTGCAGGCAGGTAATCAAATAATGTATTTGTCTGCTCATCAAATAAAGGCAGATAAGCTTCAATACCACTAGGCGTAATGCCCTTGCTAACATCTTGATACAGGGTATTATTTTGATAATCATCTGGAAACGCCTCGCGAAACGCTTGTCGAAAATGATTGATCGCAGCATCCGAAAAAGGAAACTCGCGCGCAGGAAACAACTGTATTTCATCTACTTTTTCTAAGGATCGCTGAGTCTCAGGGTCAAACGTTCTGATCGACTCAACCTCCTCATCAAACAATTCTATGCGGAATGGGTATTTGCTACCCATCGGAAACAAATCAATAATCGCGCCACGCACGGCAAATTCAGCATGCTGGACTACTTGAGATACACATTGATAACCCACCGCATCCAGCTTAATCCGGTTTAATTCCAAATTAAACTGACTACCAACTTGCAGCGAAAAGCTATTAGCCAAAACATGATCTCGCGGCGCTAAGCGATGCATTAAAGTCGAAACCGATAACACCAATGCGCCACGCGTCACTTCGGGCAATTGAGCTAGCGTTTTTAATCGCTCTGAAACAATCTCAGGCAAGGGAGAAAATACATCATAAGGCAAAATTTCCCAGTCAGGAAAGTGCAAAATGGGATATTCACCCTGTAAAAAGAAAGAAAGCTCATGCTCAAAGCGCAAAGCAGTTTGCGAATCAGGGGTTAGCACCACAAATAAACGGGATTCATTTTTAATCGCTGTAGCAATCGCCAAAGAATCCGCGCAGCCTTTTAAGCCAGTCCAATAAATAGGCTGTTTGATTTTATGCGGAACTTTAGGTGAGAAAATAGCTTGTATATCTGACATTGTAACGGGCTAAGAGTTCAATAATTGTAGTAGCGATACGTAAAACGGGCTTCAATCCGGCTTGCAACGCAAAATGTAATATTAGTTTACCATGTGCTTATTTGTGGGAGGGGCTTTTAGCCGCGACTTATATAAAATCACGGCTAAAAGCCCCTCCCACAAGCTATAAAAACACCGAGCTTACACTTAAGGCGAAACATTAAGGTAGGGTATGCAATGAAACCCATCAACCTTACACAGAATGATGGGTTTCGCAAAAAGGTGCTCTACCCATTCTAAAATATAACTGTTAAAACAATTAGGCTGTAGCCCGTTATGCAGCTTGCGGAATACGGGAAAGTAAGTGCACTGTATTCCGCAAGCCCCATACAGGCTTGTATCTCTCCAAAGCATGATATATTGCTTAGCTAGCATTATATCAAAGTATATGACTAGAGTTTGCATACGGGCTGAGACCAAAGAGTCTGCGACGTAGATAAAACCCATAGACTT
>JAUVAA010000095.1 GCA_030591965.1 bacterium | reverse complement strand
TTATTAAAGCGCCTGCTAAGAGAAGGTAAAACGCTGCCTCAGTTCTGCCTCACTTTATCGGGTAAGGCTTTGCTGTAAGGTGGTGAAAAGTGTACGGTAGTGAAATAAAAATATCGTTATCCCCGAAGTCTACCCAGTCAAGCGTGGGCACAAGCTTTATCAGGGATCTATGTTAAACGTAGATTCCTGCTAACAGCATGCAGGAATGACGAGCTGAAAAATGTAAATATTGAGAGGCCTCACAAAAAAATGATGAAATTTCTGGGAGGTGTCTGAATACTATACAATATAGAAGTTGAAAAATTTATATAGACCTACACAGAAAGCACCTATTTTAGGTGCTTCTCAGGTAAAGTTATGAGTATAGGGAGTGGCTCAATTATTCTATGGCTAATTCTTTGATTTTTCGAGTCAGAGTATTGCGGCCATAACCTAAAAGGTTGGCTGCTTCATTTCGGTGTCCTTGAGTTTGCACTAAAGCTGATCTAATTAAAATTTTCTCAGTTAAAGGGATAATCTGTTTGGCAATGTCTTTTTCTCCTCGTTTTATTTTTTCTTCTATTGCATTTTTTAGGTTTGATTCCCAGTCATTTCCTAGGTTTATTGATTTTTCAATGCTTTGGCTTGATGTCTTTTGAGAGAGTAATTCAGGAGGTAAATCAGCTAAGTGCACTTCTCTACCTGTCGCCATGACGGTAAGCCAGCGGCAAATATTTTCTAATTGGCGTACATTGCCAGGCCATGGTAATGCACATAAATAAGACTCGGCTTCAGGCATTAATATTTTTATTTCAGTATTTAATTCCTCTGCAGCCGAGCTTAGAAAGTGTTGCATCAGTACGGGAATGTCTTGACTGCGATCATGTAAAGGTGGGATATGAATGCGAATTACATTAAGGCGATGAAATAAATCTTCTCTAAATAGGCCTTGTTCGACCAGTTCTTCAAGGTTTTGGTGTGTCGCAGCAATAATGCGTACATTTACTGTAGTAGGTGTATGGGCGCCCACCGAATAAAATTCATTATCTGCTAACACGCGTAGTAAACGCGTTTGTAATTCTGCAGGCATATCGCCAATTTCATCCAGAAATAAAGTGCCATTATTGGCTTGTTCAAAGCGACCTATGCGCCTTGAATTGGCTCCAGTAAAAGCGCCTTTTTCATGACCAAATAATTCTGATTCCATTAGATCTTTAGGAATGGCGGCCATATTTAAGGCGATAAAAGGCTCTTTAGTGCGCGGGCTATGTCGATGTAAAGCTTTAGCAACTAATTCCTTACCTGTTCCAGATTGGCCATTGATAAGGACTGTAATATGTGAGCGTGCCAATCGACCTATAGCGCGAAAAACTTCTTGCATAGCGGGCGCTTCGCCAATAATTTCAGGTGGAGCAGTTAGTTCCTTGTTAATTTTCGGTTTTTTATTTTTTTGCTGCTCGTTATGCAGGCATGCGCGCATAACAATGGCCAGCATCTCTTCAATATCAAAAGGTTTAGG
Source organism: bacterium (assembly GCA_030591965.1). Classification (GTDB taxonomy): domain Bacteria; phylum Pseudomonadota; class Gammaproteobacteria; order Methylococcales; family Methylomonadaceae; genus Methyloprofundus. The sequence continues at coordinate 10,304 of JAUVAA010000095.1, read as the reverse complement.
TATGTACTCAAAGGCTCCGCCGTGAAAAGCAGAAACGGCACTGTCTAAATCCGAATGCGCCGTCATAATAATAACGGGTAATTTAGGGTGCGAGTGTTGCAGTTTGTCTAATAAGGCAAGTCCGTCCATACCATCCATACGAATATCAGACACTAAAGCATCGGGCGTATCATCTTTAAGTGCTTCAAGTAGCGCGAGGGCAGAGGCAAAGCTGCGCGTGGCAATATTATTTTTTGCGAGCGTTTTTTCAATCACCCATCGAATAGATTTATCATCATCGGTGATCCATACATGATATTTGTTAGTCATTAACATTTCCTACGGGTATATAAACTGAAAAAATTGTTTCATGGGGGTTGCTGCTGCACTCGATAATGCCATGGTATTGATTAATAATTGACTGGGCGATGGGTAAGCCTAACCCAGTACCGTTACTGCGGCCTGTAATCATGGGGTAGAAAATTTGGCTCATAAGTTCTGGTTTTATTCCTGAACCGTTATCGATAATGTCGATTTTTGCTGTCAGTTTGTGGTGTTTTCCGGCAATTGTCATTTGTCTAATGACACGTGAGCGTAAGGTTATTTTACCTTCACTATTCCCTTCAACGGCTTGAGCAGCATTACGCACAATATTTAAAAATACTTGTATTAATTGGTTTTTGTCAGCTTGCAATTCGGGGATGCTGGGATCATAGTCTCGCACTAATGTGATCGAATCATTAACTTCGGCTTGCACTAGTTGCCTGACTCGTTCTAATGCCTCATGTAGGTTGAATGATACCTTGTTAGGGACTTTGTTGGGGCCGAGCATTTTATCCATTAGTGATGTCATGCGGTCAGCTTCTTCGATGATAATTTGAGTGTACTCTGTTAATTCATTGTCTTCTAGTTCAAGCGCTAGTAATTGTGCGGCGCCACGCAAACCACCCAGGGGGTTTTTTATTTCATGTGCAAAACCGCGCATTAGCATGCGCGAGGTATTTTGTTGGTCTAAAAGTTGTTCTTCTTTGGAGATGCGTAAATGACGGTCGACTTGTATTAGTTCAATTAAGATTTCCGTAGCTTTGTCACGCTCAATGATGGGAGTGGCACTAATATTAATGGTGATATTTTTACTTTGTATGCGTAAACTCAGTTCGCGGTTTACGAAGGCTTCATCATGCGATATGGATTTCTCTAGATCCTTAATGAACTTTGTATCATTAATAAATAAAGACTGTGCTGACTTTCCTTTTAAATGTCTTGAGCTATCTCCAAGTAAAACCTCACCTGCTATATTGATATACGTGAGCTCTAAATTGGCATTAAAAAGTAGGATGGCGACAGTTAGGTTGTCCAGTATTTTATTTTGCACGGTAATTGAGTTATGAATAATATTGTTTAAATTACAGCAATTTCCAGGCCAAGATAAAAGCTGAACTTGTTATTCCTAAAGGTTTGAAATACAAATACGATTATGAAAGTGACAAGGGCTGGCAGTCAGTTTCGCGAGCAAATGGAATGATAGATATAGCCTTAATGCACTAATGTGGTGCAATTCACTGATTTAAGCGCTAATTTGGTGCTATGTATTTTATTGGTCTCAGTTCGCTAGTTTAAAACTATGCACTTTCTGTGCAAGGCTTTAGCATTTTTTTTCAAATGCTCGCGTAGCGACACATTGCAGTTTAACTGGAACGACTTTCAGTCGTTTGTAAAACAACCTATGGACTTTCAGTCCATAGTGGTTGAGTTAAGACATAAAAAAAGGGCAACTGAATAAATCAGGTGCCCTTTTATAACGAATCAGTTTCTTATTAAATAGTAAGAAACTTCAGCGTTTAGCCTTATAAGCTGTAGTACATGTCAAATTCAACAGGGTGAGTACTCATGCGTAGACGAGTGACTTCTTCCATTTTAAGGTCGATATAACCGTCAATTGCATCATCAGTAAATACACCGCCACGAGTTAAGAACTCACGATCTTCATCTAATGCTTTTAATGCCTCATCAAAAGAGAATGCTACTTGAGGAATTAATTTCTCTTCTTCTGGTGGTAAATCATATAGATCTTTATCCATTGCATCGCCAGGATGAATTTTGTTTTGGATACCGTCTAAGCCGGCCATTAACATTGCAGCGAAGCAAAGGTAAGGGTTAGCAGTAGAATCACCAAAACGTAACTCAATACGACGACCTTTAGGGTTGTTAACAAAAGGAATACGAATAGAAGCAGAGCGGTTACGAGCTGAGTAAGCAAGCATTACAGGTGCTTCAAAGCCTGGAACTAAGCGCTTGTAGCTGTTTGTAGATGCGTTAGCAAATGCGTTAAGAGCTTTTGCATGCTTAATGATACCGCCGATATAGAATAAAGCAGTTTCAGATAAACCGCCGTATAAATCACCAGAGAACAGGTTAACGCCATCTTTTGCTAAAGATTGGTGTACGTGCATACCATTACCGTTATCACCAACAATAGGCTTAGGCATGAACGTTGCTGTTTTACCGTATGCGTTAGCAATGTTAGCAATAACTTATTTTAATTCTAAAACTTCATCTGCTTTTTTAACTAAAGTATTAAATCTAACACCTAGTTCACACTGGCCTGCAGTCGCTACTTCATGGTGATGAACTTCAGTAACTTGTCCCATTTCTTCAAGTACTAAACACATCGCAGAACGCATGTCTTGTAGAGAATCAACGGGAGGTACTGGGAAGTAACCGCCTTTTACGCCTGGACGGTGACCAATGTTACCATCTTCATAAACCTTTGAAGAGTTCCAGCCAGCTTCCTCTGAATCGATTTGGTAGCCACAGCTGCCCATATCTGTATTCCAGCGCACATCATCAAAGACGAAAAATTCGTTCTCAGGGCCAAAAAAAGCAGTATCAGCAATACCTGTTGAAGCCATATAAGCTTCAGCGCGTCTTGCGATTGAGCGTGGATCGCGTTCGTAACCTTGCATATCTTTAGGTTCGATGATGTCACAACGTAAAATTAATGTGTTGTCATCAAAGAATGGATCCATAACAGCTGATGATGGGTCTGGCATAAGAATCATGTCAGATTCATTGATGCCTTTCCAGCCAGCTACCGAAGAACCATCAAACATATTACCTTCTTCAAAAGTATCTTCATCGATACTGTGAGCAGGAAAGGTGACGTGTTGCTCTTTACCGCGAGTGTCACAAAAACGGAAATCAACAAATTTGACATCGTTTTCTTGAATCATTTTAAGGACGTTTTCTACTGACATTTAAGGCTTCTCCTGAGAGTTATTGTTATTGGCAAATCCGCGTCACGTGGGATACACGAACGATAACACATTATAATCTAAAATAAAAAATACTTCTGTTCTTGATGTTATAAATATTAATACTTTGTAAGCATAAAATATGCCATTTATTAAGTGTATGATTCTTAATGTAATTATTATTTTTCATTGAATTTATTGCACCATATTGGTGCGCCTTAACTTGTTCGCAAGGTTAAGATACATAGAATGCACTAGGAACTAAATTATTTTGTTATCATTAGCTTTTATTTTCTACAATTGGCGCAAATAATGAAACGATTAATCATTACTACTTTGGGTGTTTTTTTTGTAACTGCATGTCAGATGTCGCCAGACCAGTCGGCAACTATTGACTATAAAGGTTTATCGGCTAAGCCAGGTTTGGTTGCCTTTGGTCCTTTGGCGGGAGTGGATGGAAAACAGTATTTATTAGAGCAGGATGCTTTATTGCATAGCAGGTTAGAGGGTAAAGGTATTGAAACGAACATACAAGAACCTACTCTGACCTTAAATATTCCAGGGAATATCGGCTTTAGCCCTAACTCCGCCAGTATCAGTTGGAATTTGCATAGTATTTTAGATGCAGTTTCACCTGTACTAAAAGAATATAAATACACTTCTATTTTGATTCTTGGCCATTCCGATTCAAAAGGTAATTCTGAGGTCAATCAGCGGCTTTCAGAGCAAAGAGGAAAGGCAATTCATGACTATTTTATTCATAGTGGCGTCTCTTCAGAGCGTTTAATCTATAGAGGAGTGGCAGACAATGATCCGCTCATTAAAGATGCTGAAACGACATTAGAGCGTGCCTTAAATCGAAGAATTACACTACAAATAACCATTAATAAGCCAGCGGCTGCAGTAGAAAAATAAGGATGTATGAGGTGATACTAGGTAAAAAGACACTGCCTGAAGTTAATAGTAAAGTAAGTGCTCTAGTTTTTTCATGCTGTATGTTTATACCTATGCCAGCAGTAGCGATAGATGAGGCAATAGAAAATGCCCTTAAGCTAGGCGATAAGAGCAAGTATGGGCAACTTAGCTTTGATATACGTTATCGTTATCAAAACGTACATGTTGATAATAATTTACCAATTAAAACAGCTAATGCGAATACGCTACGTTTAAGGTTGGGGTATTTGACTCCTGAGCTATACCATTTTCAATCCTATATTGAATATGAAGGGAATTTGGCGATGCAAGAGGATTACAATAGCACGCGCAATGGCTATACAGGCTTTGAGACTGTGGCTGACCCTGAAGCGCAAGAGCTGAATCAATTCTGGTTAAGTTTTACCGGCCTTGCTGACACTTTAATTAAAGGCGGGCGGCAGAAAATTACCTTAGACAATCAACGCTTTGTGGGAAGTGTTGACTGGCAAAAAATGGAGCAAACCTTTGATGCTTTGTTGATTAGTAATCATTATATTAACAATCTAACGCTCAATTTCGCCTATATAGGGGGAGTACAAAAAACAACTTCCGTTTACCATAATTTACAAATGCCTTTGTTAAATTTTACTTACAAATTCGGCAAATTTAGCACTTTGACGGGGTATGCCTATTGGCTTGCTGATTATGACCAGTCAGAGAACTCTAGCCAAACTTATGGCGTACGGCTGCATGGAGCGCCTAAATTAAAAAATGATATAAGCCTATCTTACGATGTTGGTTATAGTAATCAATCAAACTACGAGAACAATCCTGGTAGCTTTCAATTAGATCGATACAATATTTTGCTAGGTATTGCTTATGCAGGTGTTACGCTGAAGTCAGGGATGGAGATATTGGATGGAAATGGCACTTACGCATTTCAGACGCCCCTAGGTTCAAGGCATGGCTATCAGGGGTGGGCGGATCAGTTTTTAGCCACTCCAGCAGCCGGTGTGCGAGATATTCAAGCAACTATTGATAAAAGCTTTTATGGCGTTGACTTTTTATTTGCTTATCACTCTTTTGCAGACTCATATGGGCATGGCTACTATGGCGATGAATATGATTTTTTGATTTCTAAAAACTTTGGTGAGCATTATCAGGTTTTAGCTAAATATGCTTATTATGATGCGGATAATTCTTTAGCGGCGCAAACAGCAGGTGTCGATAAAAATACCCAGAAAATTTGGGTGCAGGGAAGTGTTAGTTTTTAGTGCTGAAATGACAGAGGAGAGGCCTTCTCCAGTTGGAGAGGGCCTATAAGTAGTCGTTAAAAATTATTTTAACAAAAAGAAAAATTAAGAAATTCCAAAATAACCACAGAGGACACAGAGGTTTCATGATAAAAAAACTCTGTGCTCTCAATGTCCTCTGTGGTTAAAATGTTAGATTTTTACACTTACTTAGGGTCGCGTCTACTGAGCCTTTTAAGCTATCGCGCGTTTAATGCGCTCTAATGCATTTTCTAAATTTTCCATGCTGGTTGCAATGGATATCCTGATATGACCTGGACAGCCAAATGCCGTCCCCGGTACTAAAGCAACATCCGCTTTTTCAATGAAATACTCGGCCAAATCAAGGTCGTTATTTACACCTTCTAAGTTAGCTATTAACTTTTCCACATTAGGGAATACATAAAAAGTTCCGTCTGTTTTTAAGCATTCCACACCAGGTATTTTATTTAGTTCCTCAACAACATAATCATGACGTTTTTCAAATTCCACCATCATGATATCAATACAGCCTTGATCACCGCGTAAAGCCTCTTCGGCTGCCACTTGCGAAATAGAGGTTGGACTGGATGTGCTTTGTGATTGAATTTTACGCATCCCTGTAATAATCTCAGCAGGCCCAGCGGCATAACCAATGCGCCAGCCTGTCATTGAGTAGGCTTTAGAAACACCATTTAAGACCATGCAGCGATCATAAAGTTCAGGGCAAGCATTAAGGATATTAACGAAGGTCCCTTTTTGCCATAGAATATGCTCATACATATCATCTGTGGCAATAACAATATTTGGAAAGTCTAGTAAAACAGCTGCAAGTGCTTTTAATTCTTCTAAAGTATAAGCTATGCCAGTCGGGTTAGATGGGCTGTTAATGAAAAATAAACGTGTTTTATCAGTAATCGCTGCGCGTAACTGGTCAGGCGATATTTTGAAATTTTGTGCTTGCGTGGTTTCAATGATGACAGGGATAGCATCAGCGAGTAGTGCAATATCAGGATAAGAAACCCAATAAGGCGCTGGAATAACAACTTCGTCGCCCTTATTGAGTATTGCTTGGGCTAAATTGTAGGAACTTTGCTTGCCGCCAGAAGAAACCAGAATTTGCTTTAAATTATATTCAAAGCCATTATCATTTTTTAATTTATCGATAATAGCCTTTTTTAAACTAGGTGTACCATCAACAGCAGTATATTTTGTAAAGCCATTATTAATCGCTTTAATCGCTGCCTCTTTAATATGTACGGGGGTGTCAAAGTCCGGTTCTCCGGCTCCTAAACCAATAATATCTCTGCCAGCTGCGCGCATTTCAGCGGCTCTCGCCGTAATCGCAAGAGTGGGAGAAGGTTTGACTGCGCTAAGACGGTCAGAAAGTTTGATGCTCATTAAGCTCCCTCAAGTCAATAAATGATGGTCAAAGGTGAATTATACCTTAGTAATCATAGTTTGTTAGAATGTCTGAATTATTCAAGATAATCTCAGAAAAGGTACGTGTGAACAAGCAATTTAATATTCATAGCCAATTTAAACCTGCGGGAGATCAGCCTGCTGCCATTGAGCAGTTAATTGAAGGTTTAAATGATGGTGAAGTACATCAAACTTTACTTGGGGTTACAGGGTCAGGTAAAACATTTACTATTGCTAATGTAATCAATCAAGTACAGCGCCCAGCTATAATTATGGCACCAAATAAGACCTTGGCAGCGCAACTTTATGGAGAAATGAAGGAGTTTTTTCCTGAAAATAGCGTCGAATATTTTGTCTCTTATTACGATTATTATCAGCCAGAAGCCTACGTCCCCGCTTCAGATACCTTTATTGATAAAGATGCCTCGCGTAATGAGCATATAGAGCAAATGCGCTTATCCGCAACTAAAGCACTACTTGAGCGCAAAGATACCATTGTCGTGGCTACCGTTTCCGCTATTTATGGATTAGGTGAGCCAGAATCCTACTTTAAAATGGTCTTGCATTTAGTGCGTGGCGATATAATTAAACAACGTGATTTATTACGTCGTCTAGCGAGCATGCAATATACGCGTAATGATATCGAACTACGTCGAGCCACTTACCGTGTACGTGGTGATGTGATTGATATATTTCCAGCAGAATCAGAAGAAGCTGCTCTGCGTATCGAATTATTCGATGATGAAATTGAGCGCTTATCATTATTCGACCCATTAACTGGTGAAATTTTGCATCGTGTCGCGCGTTATACGGTCTACCCTAAAAGTCATTATGTAGCGCCACGTGAAAAGTTACTCGAAGCGGTTGAGAAAATTAAAATTGAGTTAAAAGAGCGCTTAGAGCAATTGCGTTCAATGAATAAATTAGTAGAAGCGCAGCGCCTAGAGCAGCGAACCTTATTTGATATAGAAATGATTTACGAAGTTGGTTATTGCTCGGGGATTGAAAATTATTCGCGATATTTATCGGGCCGTGAAGATGGCGAATCACCACCGACTATGTTTGATTATTTGCCAGATAATGCCCTAATTATTATTGATGAAAGTCATGTCACCATTCCGCAAATTGGCGCTATGTATAAAGGCGACCGTTCACGTAAAGAAACCTTAGTTGAATACGGGTTTAGGATGCCCTCAGCTTTAGATAACCGGCCTTTAAGATTTGATGAATTTGAAAGCAAGGTTGGGCAAAAAATTTATGTGTCAGCTACACCTAGTCGCTATGAAAAAGAAAACTCCGGTCGCTTTATTGAACAAGTTGTTAGGCCAACTGGTTTATTAGATCCAGAAATTGAAGTTCGCCCAGCAACGACGCAAGTGGATGATTTGTTATCTGAAATTAATCTACGTGCAGTAAAAAAAGAACGCGTATTGGTGACAACTTTAACCAAACGAATGTCTGAAGATCTGACTGAATATTTAATGGATCATGGGGTGCGTGTACGTTATTTGCATTCGGATATCGATACCGTAGAACGGGTGGAAATCATTCGTGATTTACGCCTAGGTGAGTTTGATGTACTTGTGGGCATTAACTTATTGCGAGAAGGGTTAGATATCCCCGAAGTCTCCTTAGTGGCTATTTTAGATGCAGATAAAGAAGGTTTTTTACGCTCTGTTGTTTCTTTGGTGCAAACCATAGGCCGTGCTGCGAGAAACTCAAATGGAAAAGCAATTCTATATGGAGATAAAATCACAAAGTCTATGGCTCAAGCCATAGAAGAAACGCAAAGGCGACGAGAGAAGCAAGAGTTGTTTAATGAGCAGCAAGGGATTACACCAACCACTATTTTTAAATCAGTCACTGATATACTTGAAGCAACCATTCCAGGGGCAGGACTTAATCAATCTGCTAAAAATAAAGTAGCTGAGCAAAAATCCAATTACACAGCATTATCTCAAAAGGAAAAAGAGAAGAAGTTAACGCAGTTAGAGGATCAAATGTATAAGCACGCGAAAAATCTAGAATTTGAAGCAGCAGCAAAGATTAGAGATGATATAAAGCAATTACAAGCAGAAATGTTGGTTTAGTTGTTGCAATAAGCTTTTTTTTAATTATAATACAAAAGATAAGTTTTAGGCGTGTAGCTCAGTCTGGTTAGAGCGCTACTATCACATGGTGGAGGTCAGTAGTTCAAATCTATTCGCGCCTACCATAACTTATGGTTATATTTATCATAAATATAACTTCAAAATATAGATACAATATAGGCGCGTAGCTCAGTTGGTTAGAGCACTACCTTGACATGGTAGGGGTCGGTGATTCGAATTCACTCGTGCCTACCATCTAAACTCCTGTTTTAGATGGTAATTCTTGAAGTTCAAATTATTTAAATAACGCTAAAAACTAAATTAGCTGAAATTCTAGCTGAAAACTACTTTTGGATGGGGCTGTTTTATTCTAGCTGTAAAATATAAGCAAGTGCTGCGGTTTGATTTTAATGCCGTTCGTACAGCAATATTTACCTCTATTCAAGCACAATACAATTACCCCAAATTAACACGGCTATCAAAATAACTATTAGCATTAATAGTTTCTAAAGTATCTAATATATTCACCACCTGAGCATCCTCAAAAAATCCATCCACACTGTCTTCATGAATATCAGTAAAAGGGGCTTGATACAGTGCACCCACATCCATCACACCATTAACGGTTAGATAATCAATAATGCGCTTAATAAAATCAATTTGCGTACTGTTATAGGTACTTGCTTCCAGAAAACCTGCAAAAGCTTCTTTAGCAGCGGCGCGATCCAGTCCGATTAATTCACGAACAAAGACCCCCAACTTTTTTGTATTGGTATAAAACTCAATATAAGCCTCTTTTGACTCCATACCACTTGCCTGAAATAAAATATCCTCTAAGACCTCTAAATCTTTTTCGGTAATGGGTTTATTACGCTTCAGCTTTTGAATAGTTAACTGGTCTTCATGCGTTTTAATATAAGCTTCTATTTTTTTGCGGTATTGAACTAAGCTATTCGGTGTATAAACAATGGAAATATCTTTTACTTCCCCTACACCTAACTCATCCTCAAAATCGGTATAAATAATTTTCTTCTCACCTTTATCAATAAACTGAATCAAGCAGCGTAGTTTGATACGAATTTCTTCCATCATGGGCAGGGTGATATGCTCCCAATAAGCATCTGTTTGGATGTCTTGAATAAAATCTAAATGCTTGGCAATATTCGGCACACTGGATTTTGTCTCCAGATTTTCAGCTATTGTTATAATCCTTAGCATTAAGGCTTGCGGTAGACTGTTAGTTTCTAAATACTCTAACTGAACCTGTAACACTAAATGGTCAAAAGGTTTCCTGATTAGAAAGATTCTTCAGCTTGTCGAAGCCAACAAGCAGGGCGAGGCTCGGTGGTGGCTGCAGCGACTAGTAGATGCAG
>JAUVAA010000012.1 GCA_030591965.1 bacterium | reverse complement strand
TGTATGCTATGAAAAACTTAATAAACGGTCAAAAATGCTCAGTTTTCTGCAGAACCAAATTAAAGAAAATAAAGGTAATGTGGCCGCTGTTTTATTATTATCCGAATTATATGTAAAAGATAAAAAGTACACTAAAGCTACCTCTTTATTAAAAAAATTAATAAAGTCTCAACCTCAAATCGCTTTAGCTCAACATTATTTAGCTAAAGTGTATATAGCTATGGGTAAAACTGATAAAGCAATATCTGTTTACCAAGACGGTTTAAAAGCGCACCCTAAGAATATAAGGTTATCTTTAGCACTAGCATCACTCTATGAACAGCAAAAAAAGTTTAAGTTAGCTGTAGGTATTTATGAGCAACTTATTGCTAATGCCCCTGAATTAGATGTTGCGACTAATAACTTAGCTACTTTATTGGTTGATCACTATCCTACAGCAGAAAATTTAAAGCGCGCTCAGCAATTAACTGAATCATTTGCTAATTCTGAACAGGCTTATTATCAAGATACATATGCATGGGTTTTATTACATAATGGTGATATAAAGGGTTCAGTAAAAATATTTAAACAACTCATTATTAAGTCTCCTAATACTCCTGTCTTTAGGTATCATTTAGGTATAGCTGAATATAAAAATGGTAATAATAGTACTGCCTTGGTGCAGGTAGATCAGGCTATTGAATTAGCAAAGCAAGGTGCTTTATTTCCAGAACGTAAAGTAGCAGAACAAATGAAGCAGAAAATTATTAATACAATGCGTGGACATTAGCTTTATCAGTGCTTAGGATCAAGTATTACTACCTCCCCTTTGCTCTTTAGTAATAATATGAATTATATAAAATATAGAGGAAAAAAAATGGCACAACCTAGTTATAAGGTTCTGATTTTAATCATGTGTTCTTTAGTATTTGCAGGGTGCTCGTATCCCCCATTAAAAAATGATGCAACACTATCGGATGATTACACTTATATAATCGGTCCAGGGGATAATGTTAATATTTTTGTTTGGGGGCATCCAGATGTCTCTATGTCCGTTCCTGTGCGACCTGATGGTAAAATTACACTTCCTCTTGTTGAGGATGTAGTTGCTATCGGTAAAACACCGTATGAAATGGCACGAACTATGGAGAAGGAGTTAGGTGTTTATATTAGAGACCCCAAAGTAGTTGTTATGGTGACAGGGTTTCAAGGCGTGTATGAGCAGCAAGTACGAATAGTGGGTCAAATTGGTGGCGGTGGCGGTGGCGGTGGCGGTGGCGGTGGCGGTGGTAGTCGTTATAGTGGTCAAACTGTTCCTTATGAAAAAGGAATGACATTATTAGACCTAGTTATTATTATTGGTCAGATAGGGCAGTATGCTGATGGTAATAGAGCAAGTATTATTCGAAATGTTAATGGTAAGCCACAACAGTTTGGCGTGAAAATGGATGATTTAATTGAAGATGCAGACATGTCTCTTAATGTTAAAATTATGCCAGGTGATATTTTAGTAATTCCGGAAGCCTTCTTTTAAATAAAAAGGAATATTCCTTAGTAGCTTTGGGTTGCTTATCATGTTTTTCAGTTATGGAAAATTTGATAATTCGTTTTTGATATTGAAATAATAGGTAGTTGACTTGTTATTTTTTGTAAATGTAGATTATTTGAAAGGTAAAGAATGCAAGATCAATTATCTGAAATTCTATTTTATGTCAAAGGGACATTAAAATATAAATGGCTGATCATTATTACTGCTTGGTTTATTAGTAGTGCTGGGTGGGTGTTTGTCAGTACTATGCCTGATAAATACAGCTCTGAGGCAAAAGTGAGTGTTGATAGTGGTTCGATGCTGAGGCCTTTATTGCGTGGTATGGCAATACAGTCTAATACGCGTGGATTAGTTCAAGTAATGCAACAACTTATGTTTACGCGACCTAACTTGGAGAAAATTGCCCAATTGGGTGAGTTAGATATTGATTCTAAGAGCGAAGCAGAAAAGCAATCTATCATTCAGGATTTAAAAAGCAATGTTAAGATTTCAGGTGGAAGAAATGACATATTTACCATTTCTTATGAATCCTCCGACCCTAAAAAATCGCAGGATATTGTTCACGCTGTACTGACTGTTTTTTCTGAGCAGACGCAGCAAAGAGGAATATCTGATACGGGTTCTGCACAGCAGTTTATTGAAGAGCAAATTAGTGAATATGAAGCTCGATTAAAGAATGCAGAGAAAGCTAGAGAAAATTTTAAGCGAATTAATGCTGGTCTTTTACCGAACCAAGGAGGAGGACAGTTAGGGGCGTTAAGCTCTATCAAAACGCAGATTCAGGAAACTCAGATGGCTTTGAGTGAAGTTAACTCAAGGCTACATGTGTTAAAAAATCAGATGGATGAAGCGCTGGAATTAGGTGATGAAGCCGAGGATGAATGGGGGCTTTCTGATACAGGAAGTGCTCAATCTACTCCAGAGGATGCTAAAATTTCTATATTAGAAGGAAGAATGAGTGAGCTTTTATTGCAATATACGGAAAAGCACCCAGATGTATTAAGTATAAAGGCTACAATTCAAGACTTGCAGAAAAGTAAAATGCAGCGCTTAGAGAGCATGCCTGAGTCTACTAGTATTATGAGTTCTGGAGCTATTAATAACCCGTACATACAATCTTTAAAAATTGCTTTAAATAACGCTGAAGCTCAACATGCTTCTTTACGTTCAAGAATAGGTTTATTATCTCAAAGGAAAAATGAAATACAAAAGGGAATGGATACTAGGTTGAGCATAGAAACAGAAATGCAAAACCTTGATCGAGATTATTCGGTTATTAAATCTAACTATATGTCGTTAATTCAGCGAAGAGAGCAAGCTTCTATGACCGAAAAAGCAGACAGTAGTCAAGGTATCTTAAGGTTTAAAGTTGTTGATGCACCGAGTAAAGCGCTGTCCCCTTCTGGACCTAATCGTAAGCTTTTTAATTCAGCTGCGCTTATAGTGAGTTTGCTCATAGGGCTGGTTTTGGCTTTTTTAATTTATTTTATTAGACCAACTTTTATGTCGACTCGGCAAGTTAGAACAGTAACTGGCTTACCAGTGTTGGGTAGTGTATCTATGCAGTTAAAAGAGGGAGAAAAGTCTACGAAAACCAATCAAATTTTGTTTTGGTTTTCTTTTTTTGGACTTTTACTCGCTTACTTTTTGGTAATGAGTAATGTATTGAGTTTTCGATAGAGGAGGAAATGGAATGGATATTTTAGAGAAGGCCTTAGAAAAATCTGTACAAAATGAAAGTATCGAAAATAAAAAATCAGAAAGCAAGGTTAGACTGCAATCAAATATAGAAAATAAACAGCAAACGTTTGGTCTTGATTGGGATACGCTGGCTGCTGATGGGTATTTATCTCGTGAGCAAGTGAATTCAGCTTTGATTGAAGAATATAGAATGATTAAACGCCCCTTAATTACTAATGCGTTTAGTAAGGGTGCTAAAGGAATAAAGCGAGCAAATCTTATTCTAGTGACAAGTAGCATACCGGGAGAAGGCAAGTCATTTAGTGCTATTAATTTAGCACTCAGTATTGCTAATGAAAGAGATAAAAATGTTTTATTAATTGATGCTGATGTTTCCAAGCCTACTTTAGCTAAGCGACTGGGAATTACTGAATCACTAGGGCTTATAGAGTACCTGGAAAGTGATGATGTAGGCTTTTCTGATATATGTTTCAAAACGGATTTACCTGGTCTACAAGTTATCCCTGCAGGAAAGCGTCATGCCTTTTCGACAGAGTTATTGAGCAGTAATAAAATGGCGGAATTTGTTGATGAATTGAGTCAGCGTTATCCTGATCGTATTGTAATTTTCGATTCTCCGCCTTTATTAGCAGCGACACAAGCAGAGGTACTGGCTAGTTTAGTAGGGCAGGTTGTTTTTGTGATTAGTGCAGAGACTACAATGCAAAGTACAGTGCAGGATGCCATTAAAAAACTAGAATCTGTCGATGTAGTCTTAGCATTATTGAATAAATCTAAGCATGAGCTTAAGTTAGATTATTACGGTTATGGGCAGTATGGGCACTAAAAGGCAAAACTATAATAAAGTGCGTAGACTTATCGTGTTAATTGGCGCTACTTATACTATATTTGCTCAAACGTCAGTATCAGCCATTGACTTTCGATTTACGCCTAGCCTAACATTTCAAGAAACTTATTCAGATAATATAAACTTAGCGCCTAAAGGGCTAGAAAAAGGTGCATTTGTTACAGAAATTAGTCCAGGTATTTCTGTAAGAGGTATTAATGGTGGACGTTTAAATGCTAATTTTGATTATCGCATGCAAAATCTCTTTAATGCTGGAGGAGATAGGCAGGCACAAATTAATCATCAGTTGCAACTTGATACCGATTACCAAGTTATACGTAACCGGCTTAATGTCGCCGCTCGAAGTAGCTATAGTCAGGCAAATATTAGTAACTTGAGAGGCGGTGATAATATTAATAACTTGGATACTCGAACAAATGTATGGACAGCGGGTACTTCAGTAAATTGGACCCCACATTTTGGGCAGTTTGCTGATGCTAATGTCAGTATAGATTTTGATTATGTAGGTAATGATAATGCTGAACAGCTAGCCAATTCCATGAACCTGAGTGAGTCCATAAGTTTAATCAGTGGCAGTGATTTTAAGCATATCACTTGGAATGCCAATTTTGATAATTCGACCCAGTTCCGAGATAATGAAGATAATGTGAGTTTTCAAAATACTACCGCCACGATAAGAGCCTGGGTGGATAGGCGATTTAATTTCTTTGGCACAGTTGGCTATGCTAATAATAGTTTTCAAAATCTAGATACTAACACGAATGGTGTTTTTTATACGGTAGGAGCGCAATGGAAACCGAACTGGTATTTTGATGTTGAAGCGGGTTATGGTAATAACTGGCATGTGGTATCTAATCTTAGTTTGAGCCGACGTACACACTTAAGTGCTGGTTATAATGATCGTTCTGTAGGTTTAAATACGGGAGGGGCATGGAATGCTTCTTTGAATCATAGTACAAAAAGATCATCATGGAACTTTACGTATTCAGAAGACACAACAACCGTTCAGCAAATATTATTAGAAGATACCCCATTTATATTTGTTGATGCAGGGGGTAATCCGCTGCTAGGTAATGACGGGCAGCCTATTATTTTCAATGCAAGTTTGCCTACCTTAACGAATGATGTGCTAGTTAGAAGAGTTGCAAATGCTTCAGTGTCCTATACAACAGGAAAAAGTAGTTTTCAGTTGGGTGGGTTTTATGAAAAAAGAGAGTATCAAAACTCAACTGCTGATCAGCAAACTGTTTATGGGGCAGATGCATCATGGAATTGGCAGTTTTCGTTAAGAACAGGCCTTCTTCTTTCTCCGTCATGGCAGCGCATTACCGGAGATACCGTAGAAGTACCTACTGATGTTAGTGTGAATCAAGACCGTTATCAGTTTATAGCAAGGATGACCCGCACTATGCCTCTGCGGTTCGGTAGGAGTCGACTCTTAAATGCAAGTATAGAATATCGTTTTGTGCAGCAAGAAGCGGATTTAGCAGTAAACACGTATATGGAAAATAGAGTAACAGCTAGCTTATTCATGAATTTCTAAAAAATACAAGGTCTGATAATAAAGTAATATGAAAAATGCCATGACAGTTGATGTAGAAGACTATTTTCAGGTCTCTGCATTTGAATCGTATATCAAAAAATCACAGTGGGATACATTAGAGCATCGAGTACAAAATAATACTCAACATATTCTTGATGTTTTTGCTGAGCATAATGTTAAAGCCACTTTTTTTACTTTGGGCTGGGTGGCAGAACGATATCCTGAGCTCGTTAAACGAATCGTTAACGAAGGGCATGAGCTTGCCAGTCATGGCTATGAACATATTCGTGTAACAGAGCAAACGCCTGAGCAATTTCGAGTTGATGTACGTAAAACGAAGAAATTGTTAGAAGAGATCGGTGGTGTAGAAATAAAAGGCTATCGAGCCGCAAGTTATTCTATAGGTCGCGACAACCTTTGGGCGCTAGATATTTTGGCTGAAGAAGGGCATAAATACAGCTCTAGTATTTACCCAGTAAAGCATGATTTATATGGCATGCCGGAAGCGCCGCGTTTTGCTTATCACCCTATAGAAGACAGTGATTTTAAGGAAATACCCATTAGCACATTAAAAATGGGTAGTAAGAACTATCCTTGTGGCGGTGGTGGTTTTTTTAGATTATATCCGTATTTTATTTCTCGCTGGGCATTTAACAGAGTTAATAATACTGAGCAACAACCTGGGATTTTTTATTTCCATCCTTGGGAAATTGATGCGAAGCAGCCTAGGCAAGAAAATTTAGCATTCAAAGCAAAATTTCGACACTATTTGAATTTACAGCGAATGGAAGGGCGTATTAAATCTTTATTAACTGATTTCGAATGGGATACGATGCAATCTATTTTTTTAAAGCCATAAATTCACATTATAATTTATAAATAGCCCGTACAAGACCAGTTAATAACTTCCTAACATGATAAAAATTCTAAGCAATTCAGAAAAATCTCTCTGGCAACAATATGTAGAGAAAACCCCTGCAGCAACCTTTTTTCATCAAGTTGAATGGCAAGAAGTGATTGAACGTGCTTTTGGACATAAAACTTATTACCTTTATGCGTGGCAGCAAGGTCAGATAACTGGTATTTTGCCTTTAGTGCATATTAAAAGCCCGTTATTTGGTAATGCCTTGGTATCTAATGCTTTTTGTGTTTATGGTGGCATAGTTGCTGGTAATGCTGATGCGGTACTAGCACTTGACCAAGAGGCTTGTCGATTGGGGGAGGAACTAGGTGTTGATCATGTTGAGTTTAGAAATAGAGAGCGTACAAATCCGGATAGACCTTATAAAGAAGGCATGTATGTTACCTTTAGAAAGGATTTAGATCCTGATGTAAATAAGAATTTAGCTGCTATTCCTAGAAAACAGCGTGCAGTTGTTAGAAAAGGCATAAAAGCAGGTTTAGTTAGTGTGATTGATAATGATGCTGATCGCTTGTTTGAGGCTTATTCAGAAAGTGTGCGCAATCTTGGTACGCCAGTTTTCCCTAAAAAATACTTTAAAATACTAAAAGAGGTATTTAAAGAGCAATGCGAAGTGATCTCTATTGAGCACGAAGGGAAATTGATTGCCAGTGTGATGAATTTCTACTTTAGAGATGAAGTATTGCCGTATTATGGTGGCGGCACAGCTGAAGCTAGAAAATTGTATGCTAATGATTTTATGTATTGGGAAGTAATGCGCCGAGCAGTTGAAAAGGGAGTGAAAATTTTTGATTATGGGCGTAGTAAAATTGGTACAGGTTCCTATCGATTTAAAAAGCACTGGGGGTTTGAAGAGGCACCATTATTTTATGAATTCGAGCTGGTTAAAGCGGATTCAATGCCAGATATTAACCCTTTAAATCCGAAGTACCGGTTTTTTATTGCGGCTTGGAAAAGGCTTCCTTTGGGAATGAGTCAAATGATAGGACCTTTATTAGCAAAGGATTTAGGTTAAGGAAAAAGACGCAATATAAAAGGTATAAGCCACTGTAAAAAACTAAATAAGATTAATATGGCTGCTAGATAGTACAGTGTATTTATATGTAGCAAGCCACTTAAAAAAATACTAACTTCATCGGAGGCTTGTACCGATGCATTTTCTGATCCATCTTGATTTGTATTGTAGAGCTTGTAATTCACTGCATTTGTGTTTTGAGTGTTAAATCCTGTTTTGTGATTTTGTAGTGTGGGTGTTGCAGATATTTCAGAATGTATTAAGGTATCCAGTTCTAAGGAAAATATAATATCGTGAGCGAAGTCAGTGGCTAATGAGTCTGCATCACTCCATAGTTGTTTTGCTTGGGATAGTGTCTTTAAAGATTCGAATAGAAGCTCGTTGTCCTGATAATCATTTAATAATTTTTTACCTTGGGTTTTGAGGTCATAGAGCTTTGTTTTTTGTGGTACTTGTTCAGTTTTTGCTGGGGTAAGAAAGAGTGGTGAGTAATCAGTAGTGTTATAACTTTTGGGGTGATAGGGTCCTATCTGTTTCGACTTGATTGAACTGGCGTTGAGTTGAGCTATTGATGGCTGTACAGGAAAGTCAACTTGAGGATCAACTGTCACTAATGCTGCGCTTACAAAAACAGGTAAAACAAGAAATAAAAGGAAGCTGATTAGCTTGGAAAGAACTATGTTGGAGCGGGGTTTTTTCATAGTTTTGATTGTATCGCTTTAAATGTATTTTGTAAAAAATTAGAAAAGAGAAGCTGTATGAAAAATTTATTATTCCTAGCGCATCGAATCCCTTACCCACCTAATAAAGGGGATAAAATTCGCTCATATAATTTTCTTAAAGGCCTAAGTAAAGATTATAATATTCATTTGGCCGCATTTATCGATGATGCAGAAGATTATCAGTATATTGATAAAGTTGAAGATTTAACTGCGAGCTCTTTTTTTGTTAATCTTAATCCATCTTTAGCTAAAATAAAGAGTTTATCTGGATTAATTACAAATAAAGCACTTTCTGTACCTTTTTATCATAACTATAAAGTACAGAAATGGGTTGATAAAACGATTAGGGATAATAAAATAGAAAAAATATTTATTTTTTCTTCGGTTATGGCTCAATATGTTGAGAAACATCAAACCGATTGTGTGATTGATTTTGTAGATGTTGACTCTGATAAATGGTTACAATATTCACAAAAAGAAAAATGGCCGATGAACTGGGTTTATAAGCGTGAAGCAAAGACGTTGTTAGAGTTTGATTCTAGGGTTGCTAAATCAGCGAAGATGAATATTTTTGTTTCTCAGGAAGAATCGCAATTATTTACCAGCTTAGTCGATATTAATTCTAAAAAAGTCAGCTTTGTTAATAATGGCGTTGATACGGAATATTTTAGTATTAATGAACCTTATAATACGCCTTATAATGAGCACGAAAATATCATTGTTTTCACGGGAGCAATGGACTATTGGGCTAATGTTGATGCCGTTACTTGGTTTGTGCGTGAAGTTTTTCCAATAATAAAACAGCAGTGTAGAAATGCACGGTTTTATATAGTGGGCTCCAAACCAACAAAACAAGTGATGCATTTAGCTAGTACGGAAGGTGTCTTTGTTACTGGAAGAGTTGAAGATATTCGGCCCTATTTGAGGTTTTCATCTATTGTTGTTGCACCCTTACTTATTGCGCGAGGTATTCAAAATAAAGTATTGGAAGCTATGGCAATGGGTAAAAAAATAGTTGCTACGCCACAGGCAATTGAAGGAATAAAGATAGTCGATCAAGAGGTTTATATAGAAGAAAGTGCTGAAGGTTTTGCAAAGCAAATACTTTTGCTTTTAGATAATACTCAGACAAATCTATATGTAGAAGAAAATCGTCAGTTTGTACAAAAGAATTTCAGCTGGGATGCGAGTCTTAAGCAGTTAACACACATAATCGAAACAGTAACTACTGATTAAACCCAAGGTTTGAAAGAATGCAAAAAAGAATTTTAATTATTTTTGGTACGCGACCTGAAGCCATCAAAATGTCACCTGTTGTTAAAGCCTTTCAAAGTGATATGCGCTTTGAAACAAAAGTATGTGTGACTGCCCAACATAGGGGGATGTTAGATCAAGTTTTGGAGCTATTTGCCATTAAGCCTGATTACGATTTAGATATTATGAAACAAAATCAAGGCTTAACAGGGATTACATGTTCTATATTGATGGGCCTAGAACCTATACTGCAAGAGTTTTCACCCGACAGAATTTTAGTGCATGGCGACACATCGACTACATTTGCCGCTAGTTTAGCTGCCTATTATCAAAAGATTCCTGTTGGACATGTTGAAGCAGGGTTGCGTACGCATAATATTTATTCGCCATGGCCTGAAGAAGCAAACCGGAAATTAACAGCTGTTTTAACTGATTTACATTTTGCACCGACCAGTGCATCACGTGATAATTTGTTACAAGAGAATATTGCTGAGAAAAATATTATTGTTACTGGAAATACGGTTATTGATGCTTTGCAGCATGTGCAAGAATCGATACAAAATAATACAGAATTAAGGTCGCAGTTAGCGAGTCAATTTCCATTTATAGACACTAAAAAGAAAATTGTTTTAGTGACTGGTCATCGACGTGAAAGTTTTGGTGATGGTTTTGAAAATATTTGCCAAGCACTAAGAGAATTAGCTTTGCGGGATGATATACAAATTATTTATCCAGTACACCTTAACCCACATGTACGTGAGCCAGTGAATAGATTATTAAAAGATATTGAACATGTGCACCTTATAGAGCCACAAGATTATTTGCCATTCGTTTATTTAATGAGTATTGCGCATATTATTCTCACCGACTCAGGTGGAGTGCAGGAAGAAGCTCCTTCTTTAGGTAAGCCAGTGCTAGTTATGCGTGATACCACGGAAAGGCCAGAGGCTGTCGTTGCAGGTACTGTAAAATTGGTGGGTGCAGATAAAACAAAAATTATTCAGAATGTTTCATTACTTTTAGATGATCAAGATGAATATCTAAAAATGAGATTTGCTCATAACCCGTATGGGGATGGTCAAGCTAGTCAGCGAATTATAGAGGGAGTCGCAGCATATGCATAAAACCGTGTTTAATAAAGTATCGGTGATAGGTTTAGGTTATATTGGGTTGCCAACGGCTGCGGTTATAGCTTCGCGAGGTGTTGAGGTGATTGGTGTTGATGTTTCTCAGGATGCTGTGGATACCATAAATCAAGGTAAAATTCATATTGTAGAGCCTGATTTAGATATGTTGGTGCAAAGTGCTGTTACGACAGGGAAACTGCGTGCCACGATAGAGCCTGAGCCAGCAGATGTTTTTATGATTGCGGTGCCAACGCCTTTTACCGATGGGCATAAACCAGATGTTTCATATATAGAAGCGGCTGTTAAAAAAATTGCCCCTGTGTTGAAAAAAGGTGATTTAGTTATCTTAGAGTCTACTTCACCCGTTGGCACAACCGAAAAAATGTCTCAATGGATGAGCGAGATACGCGCTGACTTGAAATTTCCTCACCAAACAGGTGAGCAAGCGGATATTCAAGTGGCTCATTGTCCAGAACGTGTTTTGCCGGGCTATGTTATTCAGGAGTTGGTTTCGAATGATAGAGTAATTGGTGGTCTAACTCCTTATTGTGCTGAAAAAGCGAAAGCTTTATATGATATTTTTGTTAAAGCTAATTGCATTATTACTGATGCACGTACTGCAGAAATGGCAAAATTAACGGAAAATTCTTTTAGAGATGTGAATATTGCTTTTGCAAATGAGTTATCTATTATTTGTGATAAATTAAATATTAATGTTTGGGAGCTAATTAAATTATCTAACCGACATCCGCGTGTTAATATTCTAAAGCCTGGACCTGGTGTTGGGGGTCATTGTATTGCCGTAGATCCATGGTTTATTGTTGACTCTGCACCCGAAGAAGCACGTTTAATTCGTACGGCTAGAGAAGTCAATGATAGTAAGCCTAAGTTTGTATTGAATAAAATTAGACAAGTAGCCGAAGAGTTTAAGCATCCTAAAATAGCTTTATTAGGTTTAGCCTTTAAAGCAGATATTGATGATTTAAGAGAGAGTCCCGCTATTGGCATTGCGCAAAAAGTGATACAAGAAGCGATTGGAGAGGTCTTTATTTCTGAACCGCATATCAGAGAGTTACCTTCTAAATTACAAGCAGATAATGTGAGCTTAGTAAGCTTGGCCGAAAGTCTTGAAAAAGCAAATATCGTTGTAACATTAACGGATCATGCAGTTTTTAAACAGGTAAAACAGTCAGTTTTGCAGGAAAAAATTATTATTGATGCTCGTGGCATCTGGGAACAGGATTAAATGGTGTTAGAAAATACAAAAATTGCCATGATTGGCTTAGGTTATGTGGGCTTACCTCTTGCAGTTGAATTTGGTAAAAAATACACAACAGTTGGTTTTGATATTAACAGGCCGCGTATTGATGAATTAAAATCAGGCCATGATCATACTTTAGAGGTGAGCGATGAAGAATTAGCCGAAGCTGATAAACTAAGTTATACCGCTGATATTGAAGAAATTAAAAGCTGTAATATTTATATTGTTACTGTGCCAACGCCCATTAACGAGTATAAGCAGCCTGATTTGAGTCCACTAGAAAAAGCGAGTGCTTTACTAGGTAAGGTGATTAAACAGAATGATATAGTTATTTACGAATCAACTGTTTATCCCGGTGCAACAGAAGAAGTTTGTATACCTATTTTAGAGCAGGTTTCTGGTCTGAAGTTTAACGAAAATTTTTACGTTGGCTATAGTCCGGAGCGTATTAATCCCGGCGACAAAGAGCACCGAGTTACCAATATTTTGAAAGTGACATCGGGGTCAACGCCTGCTATCGCTGAACAAGTTGACCAGCTTTATAAAAGTATTATTACTGCCGGTACGCATAAAGCTAGTAGTATTAAAGTAGCTGAAGCAGCGAAAGTCATTGAAAACACTCAGCGTGATGTCAATATCGCTTTAATTAATGAGTTAGCCTTAATTTTTAATCGCTTAGGCATTGATACCGAAGAAGTATTAATTGCTGCAGGAACTAAATGGAATTTTTTACCTTTCCGTCCTGGCCTAGTGGGTGGGCATTGTATTGGTGTTGATCCTTATTATTTGACCTATAAAGCACAATCGATTGGCTATAATCCGGAAATTATTTTATCCGGACGACGCATTAACGATGGCATGGGTGAATATGTAGTATCGCGGTTGATCAAGTTAATGTTACAAAAACGTATTCATGTACAACAGTCTGATGTGTTGATTATGGGCTTAACCTTTAAAGAAAATTGCCCAGATTTACGTAACACGCGGGTAGTGGATATCATCAAAGAATTAGAAACTTATGGTGTTAATATTCATGTTTATGATCCATGGGTAGATCCAGAAGAAGCAGTAGCAGAATATGGTATAAACCCGATAGCAACATTAGAGGATGGTAAGTTTGATGCTATTGTATTAGCCGTTTCTCATGAACAATTTAAACAAATGGATATTAAGCAAGTCAGGGCATTGGGTAAGCCAGACTCAGTTATTTATGATCTTAAGTATCTATTTCCTGCTGAACTCACAGATGAGCGGTTATAAACGATGAAAATAATGGTTACCGGCACAGCTGGATTTATAGGCAATCACCTCGCCATAAAATTATTAGAAAGAGGTGATGAAGTTATTGGTATTGATAATTTAAATGACTATTACGATGTTAATTTAAAATTAGCACGTTTAGATAGAATAAAAGATCATCCAAACTTTACTGATGTCAGAGCTGATATTTCTGATAGAAAGCGAATGGAAGCGCTTTTCAAGGAGCACCAGCCACAGCGTGTTGTTAACTTAGCTGCACAGGCTGGCGTTCGATATTCTATAGAAAATCCACACGCTTATATTGAAAGTAATATAGTCGGATTTTTAAATATCTTAGAAGGCTGTCGTCATAATAATGTCGAGCATTTAGTTTATGCGTCTAGTAGCTCTGTTTATGGCGCTAATGAAAGCATGCCTTTTTCCGTGCATGACAATGTCGACCACCCTTTAAGTTTGTATGCCGCTTCAAAGAAGTCGAATGAATTGATGGCACATACATACAGTAATTTATATAACTTACCAACGACAGGTTTACGTTTTTTTACTGTATATGGTCCTTGGGGGCGTCCTGATATGGCCTTATTTTTATTTACTAAGGCAATTCAGGATGGTAAGCCCATACAAGTGTTTAATTACGGTAAACACCGCCGTGATTTTACCTATATTGATGATATCGTCGAAGGTATTACTCGAACATTAGATCATGTTGCTCAGCCTAACCCCGATTGGAGTGGTAAAAATCCAGATCCAGGTACTAGTAAAGCACCTTGGCGAGTCTATAATATAGGGAATCAGAGCCCCGTTGAACTAATGGACTACATTGAAACTTTAGAGAAATTTTTGGGTAAAAAAGCAGAAAAAGTATTACTGCCATTACAGCCTGGCGATGTACCTGATACTTATGCCGATGTTGAGGCTTTAGTGCAAGATGTAGGTTATAAGCCAAATACCACGATTGAGCAGGGTATAGAAAGATTTGCTGCTTGGTATAATAGTTATTACACATAAGCATATATCAAAATGGGTAAGCAGGATGTTATTTCTAAAAGTATTTTAAAGCGTATCTTTGTTGATGTTGCGACTTATTTGTTTGGTTTAAAATTACATGATGTACAGTTGCTTGATACTGAACAGCAAAGAATAGAGGATCGACGTGCAGACTTAGTCGCTAGAGTACAGGATGAAGCAGGAAATAATTTTATCTTGCATATTGAAATACAAAACCAAAATCAATCGATAATGCCAATAAGGATGTTGAGGTATTTAACCGATATCAAGCTGAATCATCCTGATGAAACAGTGTTCCAATATTTGCTTTACATAGGTCGTGACAAGCTCGCTATGGCTAATGGTATGCAAAGTCAACAGCTTGATTATCAATATACTGTGATTGATATGCATGCTATTGATTACCAAGAATTTATTACACAAAGTACGCCCGATGCGATTGTTATGGCAATTTTATGTGATTTTAAAGGTGTGCCGGAAAAACAAATTGTTCATGAGTTATTAAATAAGTTGTTGAATTTAACTCAGCACAGCTCCAGAGAGCAAAGAGAATATATTTCGATGTTAGAAATTTTAGCTAATAATCGGAGTTTAGATATAGATATACAGCAGGAGTTTGAGATGTTGAACTTAGAAATAGAGCAACTGCCTAGCTATAGAATAGGTATGAAAAGAGGCGAGAGTCAAGGTGAGCTACGTGGTGAAAAACGCGGTGAAAAACGCGGTGAAAAACGCGGTGAAAAAATAAAAGCGATGCTCATTGCTAAAAAATTGCTAGGAGCAGGTATGTCAATGGAGCAAGTTTCTGAAATTACAGATTTATCGCTGGGCGAACTTGAAACACTAATCCACTAGCCCAGTAGTATTAGGAATGACTGTGGAAAAAAATGTACAATATCCCCCATTAATTGCCCATGTAATATACCGCTTAGGTGTGGGTGGCTTAGAAAATGGGTTGATAAATTTAATTAATAATATGCCAATTAATAAATATCGGCATATTATTGTTTGCTTAAAAGGAAGTACCCAGTTTCGTGAGCGTTTAAAGCGTAAAGATGTACAAATAATAGACTTACAAAAAAGAGATGGGCAAGATTGGTGCTCATTTAGAAGGTTTTATAAAATACTTAAGCAACATAAAGTCGATATTATTCATACTCGCAATTTAGCAGCAATAGAATACCAAGTGCCTGCATTTTTAGCAGGTGTAAAGTATCGAGTGCATAGTGAGCATGGTTGGGATACCTTCGATCCAGAAGGAAATAATAAAAAATATCAATTATTAAGGCGTTTATTGAGTCCTTTGATAAAAGTATTTATTCCCTTATCTTTGCATTTGCAAAGTTACCTTGTCGAAAAAGTAAAAATACCAAGATATAAAATACAGCGAATTTGCAATGGTGTGGATATTAAAAAGTTTCACCCTGCAATGCTAAAGTCTACGTTGTCTGATTGCCCGCTGTCATTTGATAAAAAAAATATTTATATCGGTACGGTCGGACGAATGCATGGAGTGAAAGATCAGATAACCTTGGTAACTGCATTTATTAGGCTAATGCAGTTTCACCAAGAACTCAATGGTCATGTATATTTAATCTTGATTGGCGATGGGCCGTTAAGGCAGGAATCGATAGATTTATTGGAAAAACATCAATTATTACAATATGCATGGCTGCCTGGGGAACGGCAAGATATTGCTGATATTATGCGATCATTAGATATTTTTGTACTTCCTTCCCAAGCGGAAGGTATTTCTAATACTATACTAGAAGCTATGGCAACGGGATTACCAGTTATAGCAACCGCAGTGGGCGGCAACCCAGAATTAGTAAAGCAGGGAGAAACGGGATTATTAGTGGCCCCTTCAGATCCAAAAGCAATGGCAGAAGCCATGTTAAGTTTATTGATAGATAAAGAAAAAAGGCTACAATTAAGTGGAAATAGCCACCAAAGAGTGATAGAGAATTTCTCGATTCAGGCCATGGTTACTAAATATACTGAAGTATACGATTCATTAGGATTCAAAAGGAAATAATATGTGTGGCATTGTAGGTATCTTTGATCTAAGCGGAAAGCGTGAGATTAATCGTGAATTGCTGCATGTAATGAATGAAAGTCAATTTCATCGCGGCCCTGATGAGGGCGGCTTGCATATAGAGCCAGGTTTGGGGCTAGGTCATAGGCGTTTATCGATTATCGACTTATCCAGTGGTCAACAGCCGATGCATAGCGCTGATGGTAATGTGGTTTTAACGTATAACGGTGAAGTGTATAACTTTCCTGAATTGCGCAAAGAGTTAGAGGCTTTAGGCTATACCTTTAAAACCCATTGTGATACAGAAGTTATTGTTTATGCTTGGCAGGCTTGGGGTGAAGATTGTGTTTTGCGTTTGCGTGGTATGTTCGCTTTCGCTATCTGGGATAGAGATAAAGAAACTTTATTTTTAGCGCGGGATAGGCTAGGCATTAAGCCCTTATTTTATTCTCAGTTACAAAATGGTCAATTCATTTTCTCCTCAGAATTAAAAGCCTTAAAAGAGCATCCCGACTTATCAAAAGAAATCGACCCGACAGCAATCGAAGAATATTTTGGTTTTGGCTATATTCCTGATCCTAAAACGATTTATAAAGAGGTCTATAAACTAGAGCCAGGATACTGTTTAACGCTCAAACGTGGACATACTGAATATCTGCCACGTCAATACTGGGATGTCCATTTTGAGACAAAACATCAAGGTACGGAGCAGGAATTAGGCGAAGAACTTATCGTACAATTACGCGAAGCCGTTAAAATTCGGACGGTTGCCGACGTGCCTTTAGGCGCTTTTTTGTCGGGTGGAGTAGATTCTAGTGCGATAGTTGCCATGATGGCGGGCTTATCAAAAGACCCCGTTAATACTTGTTCTATTTCTTTTGGGGATCCAAGATTTAATGAAGCACAATTCGCTGCAAAAGTGGCGCAGCAATATCACACTGAGCACCGCGTAGAGCAGGTTGATCCCGATGATTTTAGTTTAATTGATAAGCTCGCGGGTATTTATGATGAACCCTATGCGGACAGTTCGGCATTGCCAACCTATCGCGTATGTGAACTAGCTAAAAAACAGGCAACCGTAGTGTTATCCGGTGATGGCGGCGATGAAAATCTAGCTGGTTATCGACGCTACCGCTGGCATACTTATGAGGATCGTATGCGTAGCATTATGCCCGATGCCATTAGAAAGCCATTGTTTGGATTTATGGGGCAAGTCTATCCAAAAGCGGATTGGGCACCTAAAATATTTCGTGCTAAATCAACTTTTGAATCTATTGCGCGTGATTCGCTGGAGGGGTATTTTCATAGCGTGTCTGTGCAATCTAATGAATTCCGAGCGCAATTATTCAGTCAGCAATTAAAGCAAGATTTACAAGGTTATCAGGCGGTAGAGGTTTTTAGAAGACATGCAAAAAATACTTCCATCGATAATGCACAATCTTTAGTGCAATATTTGGATATGAAAACCTATTTGCCGGGCGATATTTTAACTAAAGTAGATCGCGCAAGTATGGCGCATGCTTTAGAGGTTCGAGTGCCCTTATTGGATCATCAATTAGTGGAGTGGATTGCAGGTTTAAATCCTGAGTTAAAACTGAAGGGTCGAGAAGGCAAATATATCTTCAAAAAATCACTGGAAAGTTATTTACCTAATGATATTTTATATCGCCCCAAAATGGGTTTTGCCGTTCCTTTAGACAGTTGGTTTAAAGGCCCGTTAAAAGAACAAGTTAAGGAATCTTTGTTAGGTGAAACGATGATGCAAAGTGGCTTATTTGACCAGGATTTCTTGCATAAAATTGTTAGCCAACATCAAAGTGGCTTGCGTGATTACAGTTCGCCTATTTGGTCGCTGTTAATGTTTGAGCGATTTTTAAGTAAAGCGCTATAATGTAATAAGAATTTATGCTAGTCTAGTAAGAAAATATGAGGCGCTTTGGGTGGTGCTTTGTATTAATTTGGTTTTGTCAGTTTAGTGGGGAAGGATTATGAATGAAAATAATGAAACAAAAGAAGAATTAAGTACACCGTCTGAAGGGGTTGATATAAAGCGGCGGTCATTTTCTAAAGCAGGTATGGCGGCCCCGATTTTATTAAGCTTTGCTAGTAGGCCTGCGTGGTCAGAGCAAGGATTAGCAAACTGCTCTTTTAATCAGGCGCTATCAGGGAATATATCGCCGGGTGCTAACCTGGCTTGTGGGAGTATTGTGCCTAGCTCTATATCACCTGATGGGCTTAAAGAGCTTATATCCTCTTCTTCTTCTTTATATCCAACTATAGTTGATAACCTAGGCGTTTCGTTTAACGATTTATTTGTGACCGACTTAAACCTAAACCCGCCTACCGTTATAATTATGCCACCACCACCACCACGTCTAGACAATCCAACTCTAGGAGAGATAGTTTTGGCTGCTGATACTCAATTAACGTATGATCCTTCAGTAGAAAGTGCCTCCCTAGCCAGACATTTTGCTACGGCTTATTTATTAGCTATATCCTCAGAGTTTGTCTATCCTTGTTCAGCAGCAGACATTGTAGCTGGCTGGCAAGGTAATCAACCTTTGTTTGATTTTTTGCTAAGTATTCAGAGTGGTCCTGGTGACGATATCTTAACTGTAGCTGACGTCAATTTTATTATAAATCCGGTGTAATAGAACTAATGATGATTATTGGTTGTTGCGGTGTTATTTGCAATAAGGTGGGCATAGATTATTTAGCTTACAGTCCTCTTACTGGTGAAACGATTCTTCTTAGTCCATTTGCCAATGATGTATTAAGCGCTGTGCTTACAAAATCTACTATTTATAAAGATCTACTAGATAAGCTAATGCAAGACAATGATGATGCTATGGACGATATTAATGCAGGTTTACAGAGAGCATTAAGGGAATTATCTAAAAAAGGATTTGTTTATTATTAATCAAGCTTTCAAGAAAACATCTACAGCAAAAAAGATTTTTCTTAAGATAGAGCCCTTTGTTGTGCAGTTAGAAACAACGGTGGAGAGTGTGGAGCAATCTATTGATCGGCTTTATGCGGACTATCTTTTGTTGCAAGAAAGTCCTGATTTGTTTGTCGATTTTTATATTACCATAAAAAAGCCGAGTGGTATTCGTAGTTTATTTAATGCGCAAGTACAAAGCTATGTCGACGGTAAAACACCCTTTAAACCTTTGCCTTACTCTCAAGCTTACCCTTTTTTTGAATGGAGTTTGAATTGGGTTGTTGCTGCTCAGGTGCATAATTATTTAATTATTCATGCGGCTGTTGTTGAAAAAGAGGGGCATGTATTAATTTTATGCGGTAAACCTGGTGCAGGAAAAAGTACCTTGTGTGCTGCCTTATGTAATCGTGGTTGGCGACTTTTCTCAGATGAAATGGCAATTGTGGATTTAGGAAGCAACGAAATAATTCCTTTTGTGAGGCCCGTTAGTCTTAAGAATAAATCGATTGATTTGATTAAGCAATTTGCGCCTGACTGCACTATGGGAATGTCCTTTGCTGATACCGCGAAAGGCACGGTTAGTCATATGAAACCAAATAAAGAAAGTGTTGCACAGGCTACTTTAAGAGCCAATGCTAAATGGGTGGTTTTTCCGCGTTATAGAGAAAGTTCTGAGACAAATTTGACGACAATTTCAAAAGGAGAAACGGTAATAGAGTTGGCGAAGAATTCTTTTAACTACAATGTATTAGGTGCGCAGGGGTTTGAAAGTTTATGTGCTCTAGTAGAGCGTAGTCAGTGCTACTCTTTTGAATATAGCAATTTAGAAGAAGCTGTTTCTCTCTTTTCAGATTTAGCAAATGACTTATAACTTTCTAAATTCTTTAGTATCTAAATGGCTATAAATACTTCATCTCAATTGCTAGCTACAGCGCTAGCCAATCCTGAAAAAACACTAGAATTAACTTTAGCGCAGTGGGATCTTTTGATTAGACAGGCGCGCCGTGCAGGCGTTTTGGCTCGACTAGGTCATATTTTAGATGGCCAGCAATTGTTAACGAAAGTGCCTGCTCCGGCATTAAAACATATTCAGTCTGCACAAGTTCAAGCAAATAATCTAACAAGATCCCTAGATTGGGAGTTGCAAAGCCTTCAGCGTGCTTTGGATAGCATCGATCTCCCTTTAATTTTATTAAAGGGAGCAGCTTATTGCGTAGCTGAAAATAAGGCAGCACTGGGTCGAGTTTTTTCTGACCTCGATATATTGGTTCCTGAAAAGTATTTGCAGCAGGTAGAAAGGGTATTAAATATTGAAGGTTGGAAAGCTGGATACGTTAGTAAGTATGACCAGCAATATTATCGTAAATGGATGCATGAATTACCGCCCATGCAACATGTGCAAAGACATACTTCTGTTGATGTGCATCATAATATTTTGCCAAAAACTAATAAACATTACCCCGATGCAAAAAAATTATTAGATAATACCATTAAAATTCTCGATAAAAATTTATGGGTTTTATCGCCTGAACATAGAGTGATTCATAGTGCAACGCATTTGTTTAATGAGGGTGAGTTAGAGCATGGTTTTCGTGATTTATCAGATTTAGATTTGCTGCTTAAAGAATTTTCATTACAGGAAGGTTTTTGGGATAGGTTAATTAAGAGCGGAATAGAGCTTAATCAGCAGCGCGCTCTTTGTTATGCATTACGATATACCAAAAATATTTTTAATACACCGATACCTAGTAAAATATTAGCTAGCTCAGAGTTTCTTAGTTTAGGGGGCATGGAAGGCAAGCTCCTAGACTTTCTTTACTTGCGTGCTCTTATGCCGGATCATAATAGTTGTGATGACCGCTGGACAGGTTTAGCACGATGGCTGTTATATATTCGCTCTCACTGGTTACGTATGCCGATGCATTTATTAATTCCCCATTTATTACGTAAAAGCTGGATGCGTTTGACTGGAAAAGCAGCGCATTAATGGGTGAAAAAGATATTATTTCTAAACAGATTTTTAAGCGCATTTTAGTTGATGTGGCAACTTATCTGTTTGGATTAGAATTACAAAGTGCAGAATTGCTGGAAACTGAACAGCAACGTATAGAGGATCGGCGTGCCGATTTATGTGCGCGCGTTGTGGATAAAAATCAGCAAGCATTTATACTACACTTAGAAATCCAAAATCAGAATCAGCGCATTATGCCCGAGCGCATGTTGCGTTATTTTACCGATTTACGTTTGCAGTATCCAAACGAAACAATATTTCAGTATCTGTTGTATATTGGCCGCGAGCCATTAAATATGAATAACGGTATTGATACTGAGCAATTACAATATCGTTATTCGGTCATTGATATGCATCGAAAAAATTACCGTGAGTTTCTTAATCAGCAAACACCGGATGCTGTGGTCATGGCGATTTTATGTGATTTTAATGGTGTGGAAAAGTATGAAGTAGTACATGAGGTATTGCGCAATTTGATTGCTTTGACTCAAGGTAATCAACAGCAATTGCGCGAGTATATCAGTATGCTGGAAATTTTAGCCAGTAACCGGAATTTAGATATTGATATTCGGCAGGAGTTTGAAATGTTACATGTTGAAATAGAAAAATTACCCAGTTTTGTTATGGGAGTAGAGAAAGGGCTAGAAGAGGGAATAGAGCAAGGAATGGAACAAGGAATAGAACAAGGAATAGAACAGGGAATGGAACGGGGAATGGAACTCGGAAAAATGGAGCAAACTAAAATAATAGCAAAACAATTGTTTAGTTTTGGTATGCAAACTGAGAAAGTATCTCAAATAACAGGGCTTAGTGCAGTTGAGTTAAATGCACTCAATAAAAATTAATACATTCTTGTTTTCGTGCTTCATAAGTACCTAATAAAAATTAATTTAACATTTCTGTAGGATGGGTAGAGTGGAATGCCTGCTTTTTAGGCATGCAATGAAACCCATCAACCTTATGCAGAATGATGGGTTTCGCAAAAAGATGCTCTACCCATCCTTGTAAACGTAACCGTTCAGTCCCCCCTCCTTAGCAAGGAGGGGTTAGGGGAGGTTTTATTAGAAAAAACCTTCACAACCCCTATTTTTCAAAAGGGGAGGTGAACGGCTACACGTAAACACGTAACATATAAATGTTAAAATAATTATGCATATGTACTTAAGTACCAATTGCAATAGATTTTACTTAACCTTTAATAACCAAGAGAAACTGTTATTCCTGCATGCTTTTAGCAGGAATCTAGCGTAACGGCATGG
Source organism: bacterium (assembly GCA_030591965.1). Classification (GTDB taxonomy): domain Bacteria; phylum Pseudomonadota; class Gammaproteobacteria; order Methylococcales; family Methylomonadaceae; genus Methyloprofundus. The sequence goes on along the minus strand of JAUVAA010000012.1, from coordinate 12,877 downwards.
ATTCCCGATTAAATATTTCGGGAATGACGACTATTACAGTGGTTATTTATTGGGGTTGGTATAACTGAAAATTTCGGATTTTATTAAATGTGCATTCCTTACTGAGTTCGCAGAGTAAATTATGTGATTCTAACCAGATTGAGTTGATTAATATAGTATGACAGAGCTGAACGTGTTGACCAAAAACTTGAAAATATTACATATTCTCGACCATTCCATCCCACTACATAGTGGCTATACTTTCCGAACGCGTGCCATTTTAGAACAACAAAGGGCATTGGGCTGGAAAACCTTTCATGTAACTTCTGCAAAGCATACTGTTGCAGAGCAATCTATTGAAGAGGTTGATGGGTTCAGTTTTTACCGTTCTCAGCAGCCTACTGGATTGCTAGCTAAACTCCCCGTGTTTAATCAATGGGCTATTGTTAAAAGTTTAGTGGTACGATTAGACGAAATTATCCCTGAAATAAAGCCAGATATTTTGCATGCTCATTCACCAGCTTTAAATGGCTTAGCAGCGATAAAAGCAGGTAAAAAATACAATATTCCCGTTGTTTATGAATGTCGTGCTTTTTGGGAGGATGCGGCTGTAGATCATGGTACAACCAGTGAAGGTAGTTTGCGTTATCGGATTACTAAGGCGCTAGAGACCTATGTTTTTAAGCAGGCACAAGCTATTACTTGTATTTGCGAAGGTTTGAGGCAGGATATTATTAAACGTGGCATAGCAGAAAATAAAATTACCGTCATTCCAAATGCCGTGAATATAGAGAAATTCACTTTTGGACAAGAAGCTAAGCCTCAGCTTAAACAAAAATTAGGCTTACAAAATAAAACAGTCCTTGGTTTTATCGGTTCTTTTTATGCTTATGAAGGTATCCCCTTAATACTCGATGCTTTGCCTGAAATTCTGAAACAACAACCCAATGTGCGCTTGTTATTGGTTGGCGGCGGACCTCAAGAGAAAATAATTAAGGATAAGGTTAAACAATTACAGTTAGAATCTTTTGTTATTTTTACGGGGCGTGTTTCTCACGATCAAGTCCAAGATTATTACAACCTAGTAGATATATTTGTTTATCCCCGATTGGCGATGCGCTTAACTGAATTAGTTACTCCCTTAAAACCTTTAGAAGCAATGGCACAGGGACGGTTGGTTATTGCCTCTGATGTGGGGGGGCATAAAGAATTAATTAAAGATCAAGAAAATGGTATGCTTTTTAAGGCTAATGATGCTAGTTCATTAGTGGGTTGTGTTCTTGATTTATTAGAGCATCCTGAAAGTTGGCCAGCAATGCGCCAAGCAGGTAGGCAGTATGTCGAACAAGAAAGAAATTGGGTTAAAAGCGTTAGCAACTATCAGCAAGTTTATTTTCCATTACTAAATAAGCTGAAATAGTTTATGAGCCTGCCAAAACTAGTAGTCTATTGTTCTTTATTTCCAAGTAAGAAGCGCCCCAATGCTGGTGTTTTTATTCGTGAAAGAATGTTCAGAGTGGGGAAGGAATTACCAATTATTGTGGTTTCACCTGTGCCATGGTTTCCCTTTCAAGGTATTATTCGCTATTGGAAACCACATTTTAGACCACAGCCCGATAAATTTGAACTACAGCAGGGCGTACAGGTTTATTTTCCTCGTTTTTTATCAATTCCAGGTCTATTTAAATCGTGGGATGGTTTTTTTATGGCATTAGGTAGTTTGCCAATACTTATAAAGCATAGAAATGAATTTAATATTATTGACTCTCATTTTGCGTATCCTGATGGTTATGCCGCTACGTTGCTAGGGAAATGGCTTAAAGTTCCGGTTACTATCACTTTACGTGGCACTGAAGTGCCTTTGGCTAAAATGCAAGGGCGTAAAGTTAGAATGCTAAAAGCGATTAGCAATGCGGCACGAGTTTTTTCAGTTGCCAACTCCCTTAAGCAGCATGTTGGGGTGTTAGGTGCAGATACAAAAAAAATACGCGTAGTGGGCAATGGCGTTGATATTAATAAATTTTATCCATTGGATAAAAAAACACAAAGAGAAGAGCTAAATATCCCCGATCATGCCAAGGTCTTGATTTCTGTTGGTGCTCTAGTTGATCGTAAAGGATTTCATCGCGTGATTGAAGTATTACCTGAACTTGTAAAACAATACCCAGAATTAATTTATTTAATTGTAGGTGGCGAGAGCCCTGAAGGCAATATAAAAGACCGTTTAATACAACAAGTGAGCATGTTAAAGCTTGAAAATCATGTTAGATTTTTGGGTGCGCTACCTTCTACTGAACTAAACAAACCTTTATCGAGTGCTGATGTGTTTGTGTTATCCACAGCTAATGAAGGCTGGGCAAATGTATTTTTAGAGGCGATGGCATGCGGTCTTCCTGTTGTCACTACAGATGTTGGTGGAAATAGAGAGGTGGTTAATAATGACGAATTGGGTATTATTATTTCTTTTGGTGATAAGTCGGCGTTAGTTAATGCTTTGTTGCAGTCATTGGAGCGAAAATGGCATAAAAATAGTATTATTCAGTATGCTCAGAGTAACGCATGGGATACACGAGTAAAAATTTTGGTTGATGAATTTAAAAAGCTAGTAACCTAAAATCAAAACAGTAAAGCTACTAAGAAAATTAAAGGATGTATGATGACATTATTGGCGGGTTGGGTAGATACAATAATAAAAACTAAGGATGCAGAACGACTATTAAAAAGTCATATTAACAATGCTCCAAGTTTTACAACGAAAGATGTAACGGTTGAAAGTTCAACGTTTTATGCATTAGCCGCTAATCAGCACAAAATATATAATGTGCAAGGTACATTATTAGTTAATTCCGGTAATACCGAACTAACTACTTCAGCTGAAGAAATTATTGGTAATTATCAACAAAAAGGCGATACCTTTTTGGAGTCGAACCCCGTTGAGCAAGCACTGATCATTATTGATTCAGATCAAAAGAAACTGATTCTAGCAACAGATCCCATTGGTCTAACACAGCTGTATTATGCCTTGGCTGATAAAGGCTTGGTTTTTGGTACAACCGCTGATAGTGTTATTGCTCACCCCGAAGTGAAATCTGATATTTCAGCGCAATCTGTTTATGATTATGTTTATTTTCATCACTGCCCTAGTCCGAACACGATTTACCAACAGGTTAAAAAGCTAGAAGGCGGACAGATTCTTGTTTATCAAGAAGGGAAAATCCAGCTAAAATATTATTGGATGCCTAAATTCCAAGAAACTATGCCTAGCTCTGCTGTGGAAATGGGTAAAGAGTTACAGCAAAAATTAATAGACTCAGTAGCGCGATTATCTATAGGCGAAAATGAAACGGGCGCTTTTTTAAGTGGCGGATTAGATAGCTCTAGTGTCACAGGAGCTTTATCCAAAGTTTATCCTAATAAAGCCAAAACATTCTCTATGGGTTTTCCAGTAGATGGCTATGATGAAATCGAATTTGCCAATATAGCGGTAGATCATTTTAAAACTCGACAAACTGAATATTATTTAACTCCAGAAGATACAGTCAAAGCGATTCCTGATATTGCCGCTTATTATGATGAGCCCTTTGGTAATTCATCCGCATTAGCCGCCTATTATTGTGCCAAAGTAGCAAAAGATAACGGCATATCGGTTATGTTAGGTGGTGATGGCGGTGATGAAATATTTGCCGGTAATGAGCGCTATGCTCAGCAACTTGTGTTTGATTATTATCAGCAAGTACCCAGTATTATTGGTAATAGCATGGAAGGTGTATTGAATCATTTGCCAGCTTTGTTAGCCAAACAAAAGTTATTTTTTAAAGCTAAGCGCTATATAGAGCAAGCTAAAATACCCTTGCCAGATCGTTTGCAGGATTATAATTTTTTACATCGTCATGTGGGATCTGAAATCTTTCAAGCTGATTTTTTACAGCAGATTAATACTGAGCAGCCCTTAGACTTATTACGAGAAACTTATCATCGACCAGAGCAAGCCAGTACTTTAAATCGTATGTTATATATGGATTGGAAAACAACCTTGCATGATAATGACTTGGTTAAAGTCAATAAAATGTGTGAAATGGCCGGTGTAACCGTTAGATACCCTCTATTAAGCCAAGAAATTATAGATTTATCCTGTAAGATTCCATCAAGCGATAAACTACAAGCCAAACAGCTACGTAAATTTTATAAACAAGCTATGGCAGGTTTTCTACCAGAAAAGATTATTAATAAATCTAAACACGGATTTGGCCTGCCATTTGGAGTTTGGTTAAAAGATTATCAGCCTTTAAAAGAATTAGCTTATGATAGTATTAATAGCTTAAAAAAACGACCGTATTTTAAAGCAGAATTTCTCGATCATACTATTAATATGCATCAAAGCATTCATGCTGCTTATTATGGTGAATTGATCTGGATATTGATGATGTTGGAGCTTTGGTTTCAAGGCAAAGAACGGTAGAAAATCAGAGTAGGATGGACTTTAGTTTACTTAGTTAAACTTTTCGGGTTCTTAAAAAAGAAACTGATTTTGTAGAAGAGTTGAATATAGATGGATCATGACCAGAATTTCAAAAATTTAATACTCGAATATCCCGAGCAAGCACTGAAATTGTTTGCTCAAGAAGAAATTGGAGAGCATGATCTGCTCGATGCACGGATTATTCCAGTAAGAGAAGAACAACTGAAATCCAAACTTGGAGAACGTTACCGTAAGCTAGATGTTCCATTATTAGTTGAATGGCCTGATGGGCGACGAGAAGGTATACTCTTTATACTAGAAGAGGAAACTTTAATACGGCGTTTTTCTATTTATCGATTGGCTCATTATTGTTTAGACCTCTCTGAACTAATGGAAACAGCTCGGGTTGTTCCGGTAGTCATTTTTTTGGGTACAGGAAATAAATGTTTGGCTCACTTGCAACTAGGAAGTGATCGGCAAACCTATTTAGATTTTAGATATCTATTTTGTTATTTAAAAAAGCTTAATGCGGCTGATTATATGGAGAGTAACAATATAGTCGCTCGCTTAAATTTACCCAATATGCATTATGCAGCGACTTCTCGATTATCGATTTACGCGGCAGCACAGAAAGGCTTAGCAATATTGGAAACTAACCCGCGAATGCAAATAAAATATGCTGATTTTATTGACGCTTATGCAGCACTTAGTGAAGAAGAAATGCAGCAATATCAAAAAAGTTATGTGGCAACAGATGAGGTTATTATGGGCTTAGCGCAAATTTTAAGACAAGAAGGGCTGGATCAAGGACTTGAACAAGGAATTGAGCAAGGAATTGAGCAAGGGCTTGAGAAAGGCCGACAGCAAGAATGTATAAATCTCATTTCGCGTTTGCTCAGACGAAAATTAGGTATACACCCAGAGATAGAGACAATCCTTGAAACATTGACTAACTTGTCACTTGAAACACTAGAATCAATGACTGATGTATTACTGGATTTTAATGAAGTTGAGGATCTTAAGGAATGGATAAGTCAACAACAGAACTGAGTTCTTTTAATATCTGATGTTACGCATAGATTAAAAAATACAAATACACTATTTCTTGTTCCCAAACTCTGTTTGGGAATACGTGGTTAGAAGCTCTGCTTCGTGTATTATTTGTGTGTGGGTCATAGCGGGAGCTGTGAATGCATGTATTCCCAAGCTGGAGCTTGGCAAACAAGAGTAGGGCGGACTTTAGTCCGCTTGTATATTAAGCAAGCATTATACAAACAAGCGTATAAATAAAAACGGAAAAATAAATGAAAATAGCGATCGCTGGAACGGGATATGTAGGCCTTTCAAATGCAATGCTACTTGCACAAAATAATGAAGTAGTTGCATTAGACATCATCCCAGAAAAAATCGCCTTACTAAATGCAAAAAAATCGCCAATTGTTGATACAGAAATTGAAGATTTTTTAAAAAACAAAGCGCTTAATTTCACGGCAACACTCGATAAATCGCAAGCCTATGAAAATGCAGGTTTTGTTATTATTGCCACACCTACCGACTACGATACAGAAACGAATTACTTCAACACAAGCTCTGTTGAAGCAGTGATTAAAGATGTAATGGCGATTAACCCTAAAGCCGTTATGATTATAAAGTCAACTGTGCCTGTTGGTTATACCGAACAAATTAGTAAAGAATTTGACTGCGATAATATTATTTTTTCACCTGAATTTTTAAGAGAAGGTCGTGCGTTATATGATAATCTTTATCCATCACGAATTATCATAGGAGAGTACTCAGAGAGAGCTGAGAAGTTTGCTAATTTATTAGTTGAAGGGGCGCTTAAAAAAGATATAGACGTACTCTTTACAGGCTCAACGGAAGCCGAAGCGGTTAAATTATTTTCTAATACTTATTTAGCCATGCGAGTGTCTTATTTTAATGAGCTTGACAGCTATGCAGAAACACATAGACTTGATACCAAACAGATCATTCAAGGTGTTGGGCTCGATCCGCGTATCGGGAGTCATTATAATAATCCTTCCTTTGGCTATGGCGGTTATTGTTTACCAAAAGATACCAAACAACTCCGAGCTAATTATAAAGAAGTACCGAATAGTTTAATCGGTGCTATTGTTGATGCAAATAGCACACGTAAAGACTTTATTGCAGATTCAATAATTAAGAGAAACCCAAAAGTAGTCGGTATTTATCGCCTTATTATGAAAAGTGGTTCGGATAATTTCCGCGCTTCTTCTATCCAAGGCATTATGAAGCGAATAAAAGCTAAAGGGATAGAAGTGGTAATATATGAACCAGTTCTCGAAGAGGAGGAGTTTTTTAATTCGAAAGTAATTAATGATCTCGAAGACTTTAAGAAAATGTCAGATGTTATCGTTGCTAATCGATTATCAGATGATATTAAAGATGTGGTTGATAAAGTTTATACGCGTGATTTGTTTGGGAGTGATTAAGTAAATTGTTTCTATTTTCTATGGGAATGCATACACTTAGATTAATTAACACCTTGAGTCGGTCGATTTTTATTAAGACATAACTTGAATTCACGCATAATTAATATTGGTGCGATAATCTAATTTAGGAAAGTACTCAGTTAAAGGCTTTGAATGGAAAATTTAATAAATAAACTAAAAAGAATTATCTTTCTCTGGACAAAATATTTTCTTTGGTTTTTGCCGAATTCTAAAAATGCTGGACAGGAGCGAGTGTTTGTGGCCGGTATGCAGCGCTCCGGAACCAATATGTTAATGGATATTTTGGAAAAAAGTTATGAAACAGATGTATTTCATGAACGTGATCCTCGGGCATTTGATAATTACCAGATGCGTGAAATATCAATCATTCAAACACTAATTAAGCGTTCTCGGTCGCCTAAATTTATTATCAAGTCTCTGTGTGAACTCCAAGACTTAAATAAGCTTATGGCGATTGTTCAGCCCTCAAAAACCATTTGGATTTACAGGGATTATAATGACGTAGTCGCATCAATGTTGAAATCCTTTAGCAATATGGAGAAGCAGGTATTAAGAGTCGTTGAAAAAAATAGCAGTGAATGGTTAGGGCAAGGAATGACAGGAAAAACTCGTATTGAGTTGATTGATTTAGTCAAAGGTGATATGGGGGATGCATCTGCTTCAGCAGTACAGTGGTATTTTCGGAATGTCTTATTTTTTGATCAAAACTTTGATCAGAATAAACAGGTTTTAGTGGTTTCATATGAGAGCCTAGTTAGTCAACCTGAAGTTCAAGTCAAAAAAATATGTAATTTTGTAGGCATTGATTATAAACCTTGTATGATTGCAGGTATTTTTACTAGTTCGATTAATAGGCGAAAGAAGCCTATTATTGATCCAAAAATTCGGTCGTTATGCGATTCATTGCAATTAAAATTTAAATATCTTACATAGATGAGGGATCTTTTTGTCACACTTGTGGTCTTTGGTACATTACCTTATGTATTTAAGCGTCCCCACATTGGTATTTTATTGTGGGGGTGGTTAGGGTATATGAATCCTCACAAGCTTTCATATGGTTTTGCTCACGACTTTCCATTTTCTAAAATTACTGCGCTAGTTATTCTTGTAGGGCTTTTTAATGCAAAAGAATCAAAGAAAATTCCTTGGACGGTCGAGCTACGAATTTTGATGGCTTTTATAATATGGATGTTTATTACTACTATTTTTTCTATGTATCCAGATTTAGCTTGGAAGCAATGGGATAAGGTATGGAAGATTCAATTGATGACTTTTGTCACCATTATTCTTATGCAAGAGAAATGGCGCGTTCAAGCGATGGTTTGGATTATTGCGCTATCATTAGGTTTTTATGGTTTTAAGGGCGGGATATTTACAATTTTAACTGGTGGTGGTTATGCTGTTTATGGCCCAAGTGGAACCTTTATTTATGGGAATAATGAAATAGGACTAGCACTAATTATGATTATACCTTTGATTAGATATTTACAATTAACAACGGAATCTGTCTTTATTCGTCAAGGGTTATTAGTCACAATGTGGTTGTGTGTTTTTTCAGTGATAGGGACGCAGTCACGAGGAGCTTTAGTTGGAATTGTAGTTATGGGGCTATTTTTAATATTAAAGAGCAGGAAGAAATTTCTTATGATTCTGCTTATTATTATTTTAATGCCCATGATTATAAATTTTATGCCAGAATCATGGCATAGCAGAATGAGTACTATCCAGACTTATGAGCAGGATGGTTCTGCAATGGGGAGAATTAATGCCTGGTGGATGGCTTTTAATCTAGCAAAAGATAATATTTTTGGAGGTGGTTTTGAATGTTTCAAGTATCCTACATTTCTTAGATATGCACCAGTTGCTAGCGATGTTCATGATGCGCATAGTGTTTATTTTGAAGTAATGGGAGAGCACGGCTTTATTGGCGTGGGATTATTTCTAGTACTCGGGGTAGTGACATTGCTTTCAGCAGGACGAATTAGTAAAGAGGCAAAGAAAATTGAAGAAGCTAAATGGATATCTGATTTAGCAGCTATGCTACAAGTAAGTTTGCTGGGTTATGCAGCATCGGGGGCTTTTTTAGGGTTGGCTTATTTTGATCTTTATTATCATATAATTGCACTGGTTGTTATTTGTGGTATTTTGCTGAAAAAGCAACAAGACGCCCATAGAATAGAAGGGCAAAGTAAGTTGCCTTTATCTAAACGTCAGCAAAATTTATAAGAAGAAGTGTAATGAAAAAACAAAGTTTAGTCAGAAAGTACTGGAAATGAGCTTCTATATTCTAGCAATTATATTTCTCTGGCCTCTTGTTTGGCTGCTAATAATTATAAAGCGATATTATCAAGAACTTAAAAGTTATTGGCAAGAGCCAGTTTTAAAGCATCCGGTGTTGATTTTTGAAAGTGATGATTGGGGAGCCGGACCTTTAGAGCAGTCGCAAGCATTAAATGATATAGGTGCTGTGCTCAGTCAATATAGTGATAGTTCTAACCATTACCCCGTTATGACATTAGGTGTTGTAATGTCTGTTCCTGATGTTGATAAAATTAAAAAATCAGAATTTAAAAATTATCATGCAAAACGACTTGATCATTCTGATTTTTTACTTATAAAAACTGCAATTCTCCATGGCGTAGAACAAGGTTTTTTTGATTTACAATTGCATGGCATGGCTCATTATTGGCCGGATAACTTAATACGAGAATTGCAACTTAACATAAAGCTTAGGCAATGGTTAAGTAGTGACAAGCTTTCCAGAACGGAAACACTGCCTTCAGCATTACAAAGTCGATGGATAAATACTGAAAAACTGCCAACAACGCCGCTGACTCAAAATGAAATTGAGACAGCAGTTAAAGAAGAAGTAAATGTATTTGCAAAGGTATTTGGATTTATGCCTAAAGTTGTTGTGCCGCCTACATTTATTTGGAATGAGATAGTAGAAAGAAGCTGGAAGAAACACTTGGTTAATTACTTAATTACCCCAGGACAATGTTTTGAAGGGCGCGATAGTGAAGGCAAGCCTAGTGGTAACGGTAAAAAAATAGTTAATGGTCAAGTGTCTAAGTCAGGTTTGATCTACCTCGTTAGAAATGATTATTTTGAACCCAGTTTAGGTCAGACAGCTGAAATGGCTATTAAGGCATTGGAGATAAAAACCAAATTAGCCCAGCCGACTTTATTTGAAATACATCGGTTCAATTTTATTCAAAATAATGAGTTAACTGAAAACGCATTACAAGAATTGGATTATCTACTTGCTAGGGCTTGTGAGAGGTACTCTAATTTAGCATTTTTATCTGCTGAAGAATTGGCTGATAAATATTCCTCCTGCAATAAAGATTATATTGAGAAATCATACTTTATTCGCTTGTTAGTTTATATGGAAAGGGTGTGGGCTAATTATACGATCAGAAAATGGTTATATCTTAGTGGCTTATTTATCCCTGTACTGTGTTTAAAAAATCTACGTAAATAAATTATGGCAACACAAAATATATTAGTCATTACGGAGTTATTTCTACCGACTAAAGGTGGTTCAGCAGTTTGGTTTGGTGAAGTTTATCATCGACTGGGTGGGAATAATATTCATATTATCACAGCTGATGTTGAAGGTGCTGCGGACTATGATAAAGCACATCCCAATACGATTCATCGCGTAAATCTAAAGAGGGTGCCTTGGCTAAAGCCAGAGTCACTAGTCATGTATATAAAGCTTTTGTTTCAAGCAGTAAAAGTGTGTGCTTCCAATGAGATAGATGCAATACATGCTGGTCGCGTTTTGCCTGAGGGATTGGTTGCTTTGCTAGTAGGGCGGCTATTTACTAAGCAAGTGGTTATTTATGCGCATGGAGAAGAAATAACTACATGGCGGCAACCCGGGAAATTCAAAGCAATGTGTTTCGCTTATAGGCATGCGGATAAGATTATTGCTAATAGTGAATTTACGAAAAATAAGTTATTAAAACTCAATGTAGATAGTGATCGAATTATACTTATATCGCCTGGAGTAGATATAGAAAGGTTTAAACCCAGCTTACCATTTGCTGATTTGCATCAGCAGATTAATTTGAAAAATGGGCAGAAACTGATTTTATCGGTAGGTCGATTAAGCCGACGTAAAGGCTTTGATCAAGTAATTAAAGCGCTTCCCGATTTAATTAAAGAGGGAATAGGTGTTCAATACGCCATAATAGGAATTGGTGAAGATAAAGAATATTTGCAGAATCTAGCAGATGAAAATGGAGTTTCTGATCGTGTTTATTTATTAGGACATGTAAGTATGGAAGACTTACCTAGATGGTATAATGCATGTGATATTTTTGCCATGCCTAATAGGGAAATCGATGGCGATACAGAAGGGTTTGGAATGGTATTTATAGAGGCTGGCGCTTGTGGGAAGCCAGTTATTTGTGGCATCGCTGGTGGTACTGGTTCGGCAGTTCAAGATGGAGTGACCGGATTAAGGGTTGATGGGGACTCTATAGAATCTATAATAAGTGGATTAAAAAAGCTTTTGTTAGATGCTGAACTCCATAAATGTATAAGTGAAAATGCCATGGGCTGGGTGAGATCTAATTGTTCTTGGGATACCGTGGCGCTAAAAACTAGAAAAATGGGATAGATATAATGAGAATTCAATTAAAACTATTAAGTATCTTATTTTTATTAATGATAAGCACTAACAGTTATGCGGTGAAGAATTATCATGAGATGAATTACTTGGAATTACAATTGTTGCCCCCTTTTTGTCAAAGTTGGTATAGAGGTGCGAGGGAGTCGTCAGCTAAAGATAAGCTACAATATGAAGTCTGGAATAATAAGCTAGGGCCTATTCCTCATCCGCATCATTTATGCCCAGGACTTAATGCATTGAATCACGCTCAAAGCTTGAGAGATAAGTCAGCTGAAAAGCGATTTGCTTTAGTAGAGGCTGGAAATAATTTATCTTATGTTTTGGGGCATGAGAAAGTTTTTCCTATTAGGTCTACTGTTCTTGTTAAACGTGGTAATGTCTATGAAATGCAAGGTGATTTTAAAAGATCTGCTGCTGATTATCAAGAGGCAATTGAAATAAAATCAAAAAATACTTATGCATACATAGCCTTAGCTGAACTTTATTTGAAGTCAAAAAACAAAAAAGAATCACTTAATATAATAGAAAAGGGACTTAAGTTTAGCCCTACGTCAAAGAGGTTGCTACGATTGAGAAAAAAATTAGGACAATGATTGGCGAAATATCATAGTATTTTTTTAAAAATTATGGATATTTAGTTGTGAAAATTACACTCACTTAAAAAACAATTTATTAATGCTATTTAATTCCTATATATTCATATTTATTTTTTTACCAATTAGTTTAATTGGCTTTTTTGTGATTGGGAAAAGAGGGCATCATCGAATAGCAACTGTGTGGTTGGTTGGTGTGTCTCTTTTTTTCTACGGTTGGTGGAATCCTGCTTATTTAGGGTTAATTATCCTTTCAATGTTATTTAATTATGCAATAGGCGTTTCGCTATCTTCAGAAAATGAAGGTGTACCTAGAAAAAATATTCTGATTTTTGGTGTGATCACTAACCTTGCATTGTTAGGGTATTATAAATATGCAGGTTTTTTTGTGCAAAACTTAGGATTAGTACTAGACACTGATTTTAACTTAAAAACTATTTCACTACCGTACACTTTTCACCACCTTACAGCAAAGCCTTACCCGATAAAGTGAGGCAGAACTGAGGCAGCGTTTTACCTTCTCTTAGCAGGCGCTTTAATAAGCGCATACCAAGGGCGTTGGTGCATAAATAAACAGAAAGTCACATCTTTCCTATGGCCCACTTTTTAGGCAAAGGAATCCACCACAACAGATTTCGGCATACCAAGATAGGTTATGATATTCATAACCGCTATTCGGGCATGGACTTCCGTCACCTGTGTTTCAAATAGC
>JAUVAA010000076.1 GCA_030591965.1 bacterium | reverse complement strand
CTCGTCATTCCCGAAGTTTACCCAGTCAAACGTGGGCACAAGCTTTATCGGGAATCTAAACATCACCAATAAATTCTTGCTAAAAGCATACAGGAATGACGAATACGAAAAGAGCCTTAACTAAAAATTACACACTTCAAAGTGAATGGGGTTTAACACCAACAAAACCACTAAAATATATGCCTAAACAATAAATTCCTTAGAGTCGTTTAAGTATGATCACTTACCTCGATTAAGGTTAAACTATATACAAACCTTTATTTCAATGCTTCTAACCTATCAGCAACAGCACTAGATAACTGAGCGTCGTAATGACGTTTTAAAGTTGAATCTGTAGGTTTATCTGCCATCGTAGCAGCAACTTCAGCACACAACTGCTGAGTAAAGTGACGTCTTAATGCAGAATCTTCAGGAATTTGTTCACCAGCATTTTCCTTATTAGCCATCAAATTTTGCATATAATGACGTCTTAGCGTTGAATCTTGCGGTACTAGACTCACCGCAACACACTCTTGCGCGATTTCGTTAGCGACTACTTCGGTAGTTGGTTCGACACTCTCTACTTCTGGAGTAGCTTCAGCAACCTCAGTATCAATAACAGCTACTTCTTCCTGTTCTACCACAGGCTCTTCTGGCTGAGTCGTTGTTTCTGTCGCTCTTTTACCCACATAAAGCCATATAAAAATAACAGCCGCTACAATTATTCCAAGTTCAATCATCGTTTATTCTCTCACCAATTATTTAGTTTAATACACCAATAGACACTCAAGCCTCACTAGAAATACAAACGCACACACGACCACTACCGAAAAAACACAGCACGATCAAGCAGCAAGCCTATAACTCTGTGTGCGCATTATTCCATAGAATGCAGCCCTTGATAATAGATATATTTTATATATCTAGCACAGCCAAACGCCACAACTAAAGAACAGAAGAAATGACCACCGACTATCGTCAAACCGAACCCACATAAAAAGCAAAGCAACACCCTGAGCTTATTCCATTAAAATAGACAAGAAATCAGAACACTGAAAATTAGCTTACAATTATGACCGGGTAGCACTCAACAGGAAATTTTCAGGTATTATAAATGGCGACAAATATGACCAAACCAATAACAAAAACACCACCCGACTTAACATGCACATTAAAAATCATTTACTAACATCAGCACAACAAATAGCCTCGCCAAACTGCGATCAACGCACTGACCCAGCCGATATTTCTTTAATTGTGATTCACTGCATTAGCTTACCCGAAGGACAATTTGATACGCCTTATATTGACAAACTATTTACCAATCAACTTAACGCAGATGAACACTCTAGCTTTCCTGAAATTTGTCATTTAGAAGTTTCCAGCCACATACTTATTAAACGCAACGGCGCAATCACCCAATACGTTCCCTTTGACCAACGCGCTTGGCATGCAGGAGCCTCATGCTATCAAGGGAGGGAGAAATGCAATGATTTTTCTATTGGCATTGAATTAGAAGGGACAGTAGACACAACTTATACCGAAATACAATACCAGCAACTTGCCGCACTGATTCAGTGCTTAATGCTGACCTATCCCAAACTGCGCCAAGCAAATATCACCGGACACAGCGATATTGCACCACAGCGTAAAACAGATCCAGGAATTTTTTTCGATTGGGTTAAATTCCACCAACTAACAAAAGACTGTAATTTATTTTGTTAAATCACTTACAAAATATAATCATCCAACTTTTTTAAAATAACGCGCTTGCTTACCTCTAACGGGCACAAGAGCCGTTATGTCCATAGGCACTGACTCCGTACTACTTAAAAATAAATAGCCTCCCGGCTCAAGCGCATCGGCCAAGCGACGCAAAATATCTCTTTTGACCTCATCTGAAAAGTAGATCAAAACATTGCGACAAAAAATAATATCAAAACGTCCCATTCCAGAAAAAGATTGCAACAAATTTAATTGCTGAAAACGAACTCTCTGGGCTATTTCTGATTTTAATTGATACCCTGCCTCTACTTTTTGAAAATAAAGCGCACTAACCTTACTATCCAAGCCTCGGTTAATTGCCATATCCGAATAAACTGAAGTACGTGCTACATTTATAATAGCTTCGGAAATATCGGTACCCACTATTTGTACATTAAGAGGTGGACCTTTAAACCGTTTCATTTCTTCGACACACATACTCATTGTGTACGGCTCCTGCCCAGAAGAACAAGCAGCTGACCAAATTTTTATTACGCCTCGCGTTTTCATAAACAACTCAGGCAGTACCTCATTTTTTAAAGCTAAAAATTGCGAGTCATCTCTAAACCAAAAAGTTTCATTAGTGGTCATAGCATCAATCACTTTAGATTTTAAGCGATTAGAAAATACAGAATGTACTTCTAAATGTGACACCAACTCAGAATAGGAGGCCAAGTTGAATTCACGCAGAACACCCGACAGTCGATTTTTAACCAAGTATTGCTTATTTTCACCAATCTCAATACCACATGAGCGCCTAAGAAAATCTTGGAAATCACTATATTCCTTCAGGGTAATATCCATATATCACAACGACCTATTCATATTAAACAGTTTCTAAGCATGCAGTTATACATTAATTGCTAGAATGCTCATGAAATGACTGCAACCGCTTTTGCACAGACTCAGCCAGTGCATCGGGCTTAAATTTAGCCAAAAACTCATTTGCCCCCACTTTTTCCACCATTGATGTATTGAACACACCACTCAAAGACGTATGTAAAATCAAATACACACCTTTCAATTCGGGATCTTCTTTCACTCTAGATGCAAAGGTATAGCCATCCATACGCGGCATCTCCACATCAGAAATAATCATTGTATAATACGAGGGAACATCAATACCTTGCTCCTTAAGCTCCAGAACATGTTCCCACGCCTCCAAACCATCTTTTAATAAAGTACAGCGTATGCCAATCTGCTCTAATACTCGCTTAACTTGATTTCTAGCAACCGAGGAATCATCTACTATTAATACATGATCATTAGCATTATCAGCCACAACATTATCAGCTAAAACCCCTGCAGAAACCTCTTCGCTACCACCAATTACTTCCTTCATGACTTTTTCAACATCAATAACCTCGATAAGCTCATCTTCAAATCGAGTCACCGCCGTTAAATAACCCTCTCGCCCCGCACCTTTTGGCGGCGCATTAACTTGATCCCAGCCAATATTAATAATTCTATCAACCGAACTGACCATAAACCCTTGAGTACTACGATTATACTCAGTGACAATCACATAGTTATTAGCTTCCCTATCAACTGGCCTCATACCAATAGCCATTGATAAATCCATGACCGGAATCGTTTTTCCACGCAAATGCGCTACCCCACAGATCACCGAATGCGACTTAGGAAGCTGCGTTAAAGCAGGGCATTGAATAACCTCTTGGACTTTAAATACATTAATACCAAAGCGTTGCTTTCCTGCTAACTTAAAAAGTAATAATTCAAAACGATTATGCCCCGCCAACTTAGTTCGTTGGTCAACGCCATCTAAAATTCCAGCCATAAAAACCTCTTACTCAATTAACCCAAAACAAGACATATAGAACTATTCTTTCTATAAAAGTATTATAGCGACTAACAAGCGCACTACTTGATTATTTTTTTGGCATCAATAATGCTTTATAAATAATGAACTCACTCATACGCCAATGATATGACACATGAACACATACAGACATTCTTAATCTCCGTCCTGAGTCTTTTCTTGCTATCAACAGAAATGCTATACGCGCAAGAATATCAGTCGATTAATTCCATACAAACAGCGATAACTCAATTTATCGAAGTCAATATCGATACCACTCAAGAATATGAAATTCAGCTTAATAAATTAGATAGCCGGCTCAAGCTAGCAAACTGCAGCATCCCTATAGAGGCTTACAGTAACGACAAACAGATTGAAGCAGGTATATTTTCAATAGGGGTACGCTGCAATGGCAAGCAAAAATGGTCACTATTTCATTCCGCCAAATTAACAACCTATATAAACGTACTAGCACTTAAACAAGCATTAAAACGAAATACCGTTATTAGCCAAAATAATATTGCTTTAGTCAAGAAATCGACAAGCAAACTGCGTCATGGTTACTTTACCAACTACCAACAAATCAAGAATCAACTAACCACACGCAATCTACGAGCAGGCACCATATTACAACCCTTACATGTCACCCATCCGCAACTTATAAAAAAAGGAGAACGCGTAACCATTCACGCGTTTTCACCCTCATTCAGCATCAAGATGCCTGGAAAAGCATTAATGTCAGGTAGTTTGGGGGAGCAAATACGAGTGAAAAACAACAGAAGTAAAAAAATCATTGAGGGCACTATCACCAAAGCTGGCACTGTTTCTGTTAATTATTAAAGTTATAAATACATTGGCCGATACACTGGCATAGAAAAATTTTTACAGGAGTGCCGCCATGAAAATAGAAAATACCAATAACACACAGACCATAGAAGCAAGCCAAAGACAGAACAACAAAATAATTCAAAAACCAGCCCCTGAAACAGAAAAAAACAAAACTACTGACTCAGTTGATTTATCCATTGAAGCTGCATCCAAATCATTAAAATCTTTACCAATTTCTAATGCAGAACGCGTGGCTGAGCTTAAAAGCGCCATAGAAAATGGTAGCTATAAAATTGATAATGAAAAGCTAGCAAACAACATCATCGCATCTGAAAAAGAACTATCCAACACAGGTTAATTATCATGATCCATAAAACACACCCCCTTGCTACAAAGCTAATAGCAACAGCACTAGATAACACTCAACAGCTCTATCAATTGCTAAGTGAAGAATCCATACTCCTGAAAGCAAAAAGTCAAACTCAATCACTTGATTCAATTGTGCAAAAAAAGAATGCATTAGTTAGCCAATTAAACACATTTACCAATCAAGTTGAACAACTGCTCGCTTCAGAAAAACTAAGCAAACAAGACGGCATGATTCAATATTTTGCTATTGCTAAGCAAGCCGGTATAGACACAATAGAATCATTAAGTCACTGGCATAATCTTACCGAACTATCCAAGAAATGCCGCACTCTTAACGAGCAAAATGGCGCAAGTATTCACATATTAAACCAACATACTCAGCGCATATTAAGCATACTAAAAGGTAAGCCACAAACGATCAATACCTATAGTCGAGATGGACGCGCAAAAAGTAACCTATACTCACGCACTTTGGTTTCAGTTTAACATCCCTAGCTTCAGCTACCCTGAAAATACCACTACATCAAATAGGCCGGCCCGCATAAAGCTCACCTAATGCGGGAAATAAAACTACGAATATTCCGTATTTATTTTGCAATCTAGGGGTTACAAAGAATTCATACCATAGATAGAATGCAATCAAAGCTTGCACGCAGTCAAGCAGAGAAATACGACACACCCCAGCCTAAACCATAAACACAACTGAAGTGACCACACAAATAAAGCGACTGCGATATTTTTAGAATTAAATTAAAAGCTAGGAATACAAAGAAAAATAACCGACAAGCCTAGAAAGACCTTATAAAACGAGAGAGTGTTTGACAGTATATGTTGTACGAAGAATTGACACTTAGACTCAAGGCATAACGAAAGTCAATCAGCTTAAACTAGATTGACCTTATGCCTAATTTTGATAAGATATTTTGGAGCGGGAAACGAGGATCGAACTCGCGACCCCAACCTTGGCAAGGTTGTGCTCTACCGCTGAGCTATTCCCGCATACAAAATATTTATTATGGAGGCTACTGGCGGAGTCGAACCGCCGTAGATGGATTTGCAATCCACTGCATAACCGTTTTGCTAAGCAGCCCTTTATTCTTATAGAGAAGAATAAAAAAGCCGCGATATTTTGCGGCTTTAAAAATTCTTGGAGCGGGAAACGAGGATCGAACTCGCGACCCCAACCTTGGCAAGGTTGTGCTCTACCGCTGAGCTATTCCCGCTCTGTAAGAATCGACTATTATAAGGCGTTTTCATTTCATGTCAACACCCTATTACAGATTTATTTTAAATTTGTTTTTAGTGTCCAACCCTTCACACCCTGGCGACAATCACCAGTTTCTTCTTGTATTTCAACCTGCACGAACAACTGCTTAGTACCAAAAGCATCTTGAAAGCTTCTCGCAAGAACAGACGTTCCTGTTGGTGCATTACAAATAACATCACCCTCATTATCAAATGAAGCCATCTGACCAGGTACTTTTAAAATTTTTAATGTTGTATCTGTAAGCGCATTGGCCGCTTGCAAAGTATAAGACTGACCAACAGTGTAAGTCATTTTCGAGGCATGCTGCTTAACACCATTATCACCACCTGACATAAACACTGCACCTAAAACAACGACAACACCTGCGAGAGCACCGAAAAATAATTTAGGATTTTCATCTTTAAGCTTCATTAATGGCGGCTTTGCATCGTCTATCGCACCTTCGACTGCATCAACAACCTCTTCAACAGTCTCTTTTACATCTTCCACCACTTCTTCAACAGCCTCTTTAATGTTTTCTATAGCTTCGCCTGATTCAGTTGATTTATCTTCACTCATAGTAACCCCTCATTGTTCTATTTAATTTTTATTATTGATAGTCGCCTTTAAACAACTATATGAAATCGTAACCTTTGTTGCCCTTGCTTGCAACTTCTTGTTCTTCTAACTGCCGACATTCAAACTGCCAATAGCCTAATCCTATGTTTTTTCGATTCCTCAAAACAATAGGAAAGTTTTTCTCATTCAAATATAATCTTACAACACCCGACTCTTTTAACATAAACGACTCAACGATAAGGAAACTTTTCTCACCCTTACCTAAAGCTTTAACTCCGTAAATTAAAGCGCTCTGCATCCCACCTTCGTCTGACTCTTTCATATCAGTATATTGAGCAACAAACGCATGCTGAGTTAACAAAAAAACCTCAAACTGCGCCTTACCCGTGCTTTTGTGCATCGAAACTTTATTAACAATGCCAATAGAACGACTATGCCGAGGCTGATCAGCTTTCCTGAAACTAATAAAACTGCCAATCGATAACATGCCTGGATCATCGAAACTACAAATTAAGGCACGCTCCGAAGCAGTTTCAGCGAGATATTCTTTAGCTGGGCCTGAGTCTTGCACGCCTTTAACATTTGAACTCTGCAATTCATAAGCAGAATTTAAACCTATGGAAAAATACCGACTTAAGCGGTCAGCAAAAATTGGCTCCCCTGCTAAAGGAACGCCTTGCCAGCGCACATCCAAATAATCAAGTAACTCAGCAGGCAACCTATCCGCCCTAGGCGATAACTTCAAGGTACTATAACGCCCATCCACATCATTCTTCAGTTTTTCTTTTTTCTGAAAAACTTTATTTAACTTAGCGAAATCAACATATAAAACCGTATCGCTACTCGCCAACTTATCTTGGCTCACAAAAAGTGCAGGCCTGTCTTCATCCTGAAAAATAATACATTGCCGCTGAACACCCGAAATCTCTTGATGATCAAAAGTAATCGTGGCACTCAATAGCTCAGTAAATTCATAAACCTGCTGCATTTCCTTAGGCATTAAACCTGTTGGATCCGCAAGACTAAGTAAGATGCATTGCTTATAACTATCTTGAATTGTGCTACTGTGATTCACCAAACACGACTGATCAGGCACTTTAGTCGCTTCTTTTTTTAGTTTCACACCAAGCTTATACAACGAATGTAGGTCAATCCAAACCCACTCAGGAATAGGTAAACTCATAATATACTGACTAACAACAATACCTGTTAATCCTTTAATCACTCGCTGTATAGCTAAAGTAACATCTTTACCTTGAAACCAACCGATCTCTCGGCGCGTCTGCTCTTTTACAACCGTCCAGTAGCCAATCGAAAATTCCCGCTCAATAGCAACTAAAACTATATAAATCTTGTGCTCATTATCGCTTTTCGGGAACCCTGTTTTAATTACCCGCGAGCGTAAATCTTCCTCTATAGCAAGATAACAAGGCCGCAGTAACTCCAGATAATCAAGACGCTGCTGCGCCGTCATAAGCAGCTTATTACTCTCCTGCATGAAATCATGCAAAAGACGCGTTGATAACGATAGATTAGCTCTAGGGAGCTCATCTACCCATTGCCTCACCGCTACCTCTGCATATAGCTCTAAGCGCACTAGATCCTCTTCTTGAGCAGGGATCACCAGAAAAAAAGAGTTTCTCACATATTCCTCATTTTATGTTTTGCGCAAAAAATCATGTTACCGGCCTTTTCGCTGCATCATTCCTTTTGAAGGGTTATAGCCAATAATAGCAAGAACTAAAAATAGCGAAAATGCTACTACCGTATAGTAAAAGGCCATTTGATTAAATTGCCCATATAAAGCAAACCTTAAAAACTCGACTGCTTGAGAAAAAGGATTATACTCCGCCAACTTATACAGCCACTTACTGGATTCTTGTAATTTCCATAAAGGATACAGTGCAGTCGACATAAAAAACATCGGAAAGATAACAAAGTTCATTACCCCAGCAAAATTTTCCAATTGCTTAATAAATGACGACAACAATAAACCTAAAGCACCCAACATTAACCCCGTCAACAATAAGGCTGGTAACAACCATAAATAGCCCTCTAAAGGTGCTTGTATTTCATAAAACCAAGCAATACCCAAGAACACATAAACCTGTAAAACCGAAACAAAAACACCCGCTAATAATTTAGATACCAGCAGAAACCAGCGCGGCAAAGGACTAACTAATAAAATACGCATACTCCCCATCTCACGATCATAAACCATCGACAGCGAGCTTTGCATACCATTAAATAGCTGAATCATGCCAATTAAACCGGGAGTGATATACACCTCATATAAAATATAAGTTTCATACGGTGGAATTATAGCAATCCCTAAAGCGGCTCTAAACCCTGCGGCAAAAACAAACAACCAAATTAAAGGACGAACCAAAGCTGAAAGAAAGCGCTCCTTTTGTTTAACAAAGCGCAACAACTCCCTACCAACAATACCCCACAAGGCATACCAATAATGAAAAATACGCATTAGCTTTTACCTTGAGTTAAATTAAAAAATGCATCATTAAGATTATCCACTCCAGCCTTACGCATAATACCTACTTTAGTCCCTTGAGCCTGCAAGCTACCTTGATGAATAACGACCAACTTATCAGTGTCATATACCTCATCCATAAGATGTGTTGCCCACAACACTGCCAAACCAGTTTCTTGCGCCAATTGATGCACATGCTGTACGATTGACTCTCTACTTGGTACATCCAACCCAACGGTCGGCTCATCCAGCAACAAGACACTCGGCTTATGCAATAAAGCTCGCGCAATTTCCACTCGCCTTCTGTGCCCGCCATTTAACTGACGCACCAACTCAGCCCGACGCTCATACATACCTAGCTGCTCTAATTGCTCTTGAATATTCGCATTAGCTTTTTTTCCGCCTATACCTTGCAAAGCCGCGTGATAGCGCAAATTTTGCTGTACAGTCAAATCTAAATCCAAGGTCGTTTGCTGAAACACTACCCCCAACTTTCCTAGCGCTTTTAATGGCTTTTTTTTAATATTAAAACCAGCTAAATCAATCTCACCTTGTTTGTAAGCATACAATCGAGTGATCAAAGAAAATAAAGTACTTTTCCCAGCCCCGTTTGGGCCCAACAAAATACAACATTGCCCCGCTTTAACCTGAAAACTTAAATCATGTAGAACCTGTTTTTTACCGTAAGCAAAACTTAAGCTCACTACATCTAATGCAATATCACTCATGGCTTTACAGCAACTCCCCATGGATAACGACCAACAGCAATCGATTTAGTTACCTTATGATTCTCTAAATCAATAATTGAAATATCATGACTTACACCATTAGTGGTATATAAGCGCTCTTGCGCCGGAGAAAAGGCTAGATTCCAGACACGCGCACCGACTAACAGGTATTTTTCCACCTCAAAGGTTTGAGCATTAATCACGGCAACGCGATTAGCTGGCCCCAAAGCAACATAAGCCCACTGCCTTTTATCATCAATGACCACGCCCACGGGCTGAATTTTCTCTTGACCTAAGCCTTGCACAGAAAAACGTACGCGCTGAACAATCTCTTTACTTGCAACATCAATAACCATTAAAGTGCCATCAATTTCCGAAGTCACCCATAGTTGCTGGCCATCAGCAGTAAAGCTCAAGGCTCTAGGTCGTGGATCAACCAAAGTATTGGCTTTAATTTCATGACTTTCACCATCTATCCAATGCACCATATTGGTCGTTTCTGATGCACTAACAATCCATTTTCCGTCAGGACTTACCGCAATTCCTTCCGGCTCCACACCGACAGCGACCTGCTGAATTGCCTGTTTACTGGATAAATCAATCACAGTAACCTGGTTATCATCTTCATTAGACACATACATGCGTGTCCCTAATCTATTAATAGCAAAAGTTTCCGGATCTTCACCCGACGGCAATTTACCTCTAACTTGCAAGGTATTAGCATCCACCTCAATCACCGCATCATCATCACTGGTCGCAATATATAAAGTCTGCTGGTCTTTACTAAGCGCAATACCGCGTGGTCTTTGCCCTACATAAACCGTCTTAATCAACTTACCTGCAATGGGGTCAACCACCGCAATGGCATTATCTTTTTCTAGCGTAACAAACACTGTTTCAGCTGTCGCAAGCGAAGTAGATAACAACAGAGTGCTGAGTAAAATAGCTTTAATTTCCATGCTTATTCCTGTTTATTGGCAATGAGTTTCAGGCTGATCATAGCCCAAAGTATCGAGTTCATTTTTAGGATGTAAAAAACCATCTAAAGGCGGTGCAACGACTAATGAAGTTGGCGCAGCCAATAAAACTGGCTGGCGCAATTGCCCATTCCACGCTCTAAAGCTTAGCGGCTTACCTTTATAACCTTGCAATTTAAAGCGCTCACTAAACAGGTACGTTTTTACCTGAGTAGGATCGACGGATTGAGTACGCGTCACTGTTTCACCAATCGCACGCGCAGCCAAATAAGCCGCATAATCTTCCTCCTCCATCTGCCGCCCTGACAACGCTTTAAATCGATTTTGAATTTGTACCGCGCCCCACTGCTCATGCGTCGGATGCCAGGCTGTAGCCACTAAGCCCTGAGTACCAATAACTGGACGCGGCAGCCAAGTACGATAGCTAATGTATTCACCAAATAAGCCTTGTTCATCAGCAACCACCAATACATCATAATCATCAACCTGGGTAAATACCGGAATATCTGATTGCGCCGTACGACGCGCATCATAACTATGCAGCCATTTCTTTTCGGCAATAATTTTCATACCAAAACGCTTAGCTGAACGCCTTATTGCTCGCGCATAAAGTTCATCTTCAGGTGTGGCACCCACAACCAAAAACCAACGATTCCAGCGTTTTTTCAACATATATTGCGCCAATGCATCAGCGCGCATCGCTCGGCTAGGCAAAATATGCAATACATCTTGCAAACACTGACTCTGCCGAAAAGCATCTGTACGTGTCGCGACATCAAAAAGCAACGCCTGATTATTATTAAGTTGTTGAATTTGAACTAACTGAGCAGCAGGTAAATTAACTATAATTAATTGATATCCTTCTTTTAATAAAGCACTGAACGCCAACTTAACATCAGCACCTAAAGGCACTACTCCTTGTTTTAAGAAGTAGTTCTGCCCTGTAAACTGCCCCGTCGTATTATTATCTTTAATACCCAATAACGCGCCTTGCAAGCCTTTATCAGCAATAAAAGGCTCAAGATTAGACAAAGCTGCGGGCACTTGCTTTTCCTGAGTTAAATAAGCAATTTTTATCTCTTGCTTAGTCTCAGCAAGCCCTTGCCCACTAAATAAAGCAACAAACAACAGCATTGGCAGCAAAAATAAACGCAATAAATTAAATATCATCTCTTTAAATCTGAATCAGTACACATAAAAATATAGTCTAGTTATAGTAAAATAGCAGAACTTTCTTGAGATTACATTAAGTTCATAAAAATAGTCATTGGTATTCTATATTAATAAAAGCTATTATTGTAAATATGAACTTTATAGCTACACTTTAAAATATGTCTGATGATATTTTTGCTCCACTAAGTGAGTCCACTTCAGCAAGTTTGCGCAAAGCAGTTCGCTATAGAAAAAGCGACATTAAAGCGACACTTACTTCAAAACAATGGTTTATAAGTAAAACAATCCCTATCAATGTTTTAGACATTAGCTCCAAAGGGATTTGTATAGCCATTGAACACAAACTATCAATAAACACTAAAGTAGTATTAAATCTAAAACTCACTACGGATTATTCCTGCACAATTCCTGCAAAGGTGGTACGCCTGTACAGTACGACTGAATATGGTTTAGTCTTTGATAAAACGCAACATACAGCTATCGACCACATAATTTCTGATGAAGCAGATTTTACCATTGCATTTGAGCAATAAACCTTAATTAAGGCGGGTATTTAACATGGAAATCAACACTTCGGACCTAAGTAGTACTATTAATGCTACAGCTATTAAGGCTGCCAAGACCAGCACGCCACCAAGTACACCAGCGACCACAGAAAACTCTAATGCGAGCACGCTGCAAAGCACTAATACTGATACAGTAAGCTTTTCTGCTGCCGCAATTGCACTTTCTACTAGCACTGACAATGAAAGCACTGATGTTGACCCTGAAACGGGTATAGACCCACAACAGCAAATTGATCAACTACAAAGCAGTATAGATCAAGACCCTAGCCAAGCTATTTATGCTCAGGCTGGAAAAGTGACAGATACAGCAGTCAAAAGCCTATTAGGCTAATTTCATGCCTCGCCTCAGCACTATTTTCATTTACCCCATTAAATCCGTTACCGGTATTCAGGTCAACGCATGGGATGTTACTAAAACAGGACTAAAATACGATCGGCAGTGGATGCTGATTGACGACCAACAGCAGTTCTTATCACAGCGCCACGCCCCTAAAATGGCACTGATAAAAACCCAGATTAAAGACCAGCAACTGATCGTATCAGCACCTAAACAAGAAGATTTAATTTTACCCCTAGAACCTGCACAAACTACAGAAACAGTTATAGCCACAGTCTGGCATGACCAATGCCCAGCACAATTAATCAGCCCAGAAGCAGATCAATGGTTTAGTGATTGCTTGCGAATGCCCTGCCGTTTAGTGTATCAAGCTAAAAACAGTATTCGTACAGTCGATCAAAACTATGCCTCCGCCAACGACCAAACCTCTTTTAGTGATGGCTTCCCATTTCTAATCACTTCCGAAGCATCGCTAGCCTTACTCAACCAACAGATGGGCTTGAATCTAACTATGCAACGCTTTCGACCTAATTTAGTCATTACTGATTGCGCTAGTTACGCAGAAGATACTTGGCGGAAAATCAGCATAGGCAATATTAACTTTCGCTTACCTAAACCTTGTTCACGTTGCTCAGTTCCACAAATCGACCCTGAAACAGCTATAAGTGATAAAGAGCCCTTACGCACCTTGTCGCGCACACGAAAATGGCAAAACCAAGTCTATTTTGGCCAAAATTCTTTGCATGACCAACAAGGTTTATTACAGGTTAATGATCTTGTTAACATCATTGAATCTGGCTCAGCGCAACCACCATTAGCAATAACAACCCCCACTCTAATCTAAATTATAAAAGCG
>JAUVAA010000179.1 GCA_030591965.1 bacterium | reverse complement strand
TAGGGCCAGAAGGTACATTTACTCAGCAAGCTGCGTTTAAGCATTTTGGTCAGGCCGTGAAGGCTGAGCCAGTGCCTACGATTGAAGCAATTTTTGAATCGGTAGAAAATGGTCATTGTCAGTTTGGCGTGGTACCTATCGAAAACTCAACTGAAGGTATGGTGACCCATACTTTGGATCGCTTTGTCATATCGCCATTACAGGTTTGTGGTGAAGTTGCGATTAGAATTAATCATAACCTATTATCTAATGTTGAAAATTTAAATGAAATTACTGAGGTTTTTTCGCATAGACAATCATTAGCTCAGTGCCGTAAATGGCTGGAAGAAAACTTACCGAGCGTTCGTTGTACGGAGGTAAGTAGTAATGCTGAAGCGGCTAGGATTGCTTCATCGCAGGAAGGCGCTGCGGCGATTGCTGGTGAATTAGCGGCAGAAATTTATAATGTTAACTTGTTAGAATGTAATATTGAAGATGAGCTAGATAATACCACGCGCTTTGTTATTGTCGGCAAGTTAACGGCTAATTCTACGGGGCAGGATAAAACCTCATTATTGATTTCTAACAAAAAACATTCCGGCGCGTTGTACAGTATTTTAGAGCCATTTGCTAAGTATAGTATTGGCTTAACTAAGATTGAGTCTCGTCCTTCACGTCAAGGTTTATGGGATTATCTATTTTTTATAGATATTGATGGGCATCAAGCTGATAAAAACGTAGTTTTAGCTTTGAGTGACCTGCAATCTCGAGTGACTATGATCAAGGTTTTGGGCTCTTATCCTAAAGCTGTTTTATAGCTTTACTTTATTTATGGATTCCATTTTAAGGCGGAACAAATTTAAAATGGGACGTTTACCCTATTTGTAGGGCGGACTGTGAAGTCCGCCCTACGAGTTATAAGCTGTCCCATCTTAAGTTCATAGCCTCATTTATAGCAGTTAATAGTCAGCGCGGATTTTTATCCGCCTTTTTTCAAAACAATACCGATAAATATATGCAAAGCATCAGTGCATTGGCCACTTCTGGCGTACAAAAACTAGTTCCTTACCAGGGTGGAAAGCCTGTTTCTGAGTTACAGCGTGAATTAGGGCTGAGTGAAATTGTTAAGCTGGCTTCTAATGAAAATACTTTAGGCCCTAGCGCAAAAGTGTTGGCCGCTATACAGGAAAATTTTCCCGAATTATCACGTTACCCTGATGGCAATGCCTTTGCATTAAAAGCCGCTTTGTCGGAAAAATATAAACTAAAAAGCGAGCAAATTACTTTAGGTAATGGCTCTAATGAAATTTTAGAAATTTTAGCGCGAGCCTTTTTGACCACAGATTCAGAAGTGATTTTTTCGCAACATGCTTTTGCTGTTTACCCTATAGTGACACAATCGGCTGGCGCAACAGCTAAAGTAGTACCTGCAATTGATTATGGCCATGACTTGCTGGGTATGCTTACGGCAATTACCGATAAAACGCGCTTAATCTTTATTGCCAACCCGAATAACCCTACCGGAACTTACCTGACCGAGCAGGCTTTAAGTGAGTTTTTGGCGGCAGTGCCTGAGCAGGTTATTGTAGTTTTAGATGAAGCCTATTTTGAGTATGTTTCTAAAGAAGATTATCCCAGCTCAATTGCGTGGTTAACACAATATCCCAATCTAGTGATTACGCGTACCTTTTCTAAAGCTTATGGTTTAGCTGGCTTACGCATAGGCTACAGTTTATCTAGTCCTGAAATGGCAGATATTCTTAATCGCGTACGACAACCTTTTAATAATAACGCTTTAGCCTTAGCGGCAGCAGAAGTTGCATTAAGTGATACTGATTATTTGCAACAAACAGTAGCGCTTAATAATGCTGGAATGAAGCAATTAACAGATGCTTTTGTCGATCTAGGTTTGTCTTGGGTTGAATCAGTAGGTAACTTTGTCTCGGTTGATTTAAAGCATGATGCGAGTGCAATAAATACCGCACTATTGCATAAAGGTGTGATTGTTCGCCCTGTCGCTAATTATGAAATGCCGAATCATTTACGTATTAGTATTGGTACTCAAGCTGAAAATGAATTTTTTATTCGTGCTTTAAAAGCTGTTTTAGCCGATGTTTAATAAACTCTGCATTATTGGTGTGGGGCTGATTGGTGGCTCTATTGCGCGGGCAGCAAGAAAGCATAATCTATGCAAAGAGATTAGTGCTTATGGTCGTGAGCAAGACAGTGCAAACCTTTTACGCGCGCAAGAATTAAAAGTTATTGATAGCTATAGTTTTGATTTGACTGAGGCTGTAGCAGGTGCGGATTGTATTGTGATTGCTACGCCTGTGGGAGCGATGCCAGCTATATTTAAGCAATTGGCTCCTTATTGGTCTGATAAAGCATTGTATATGGATGCTGGCAGCACTAAAGGTAATGTCGTTGCAGCACTACAAGACGTATTTGGATTTATTCCAGCTAATTTTATTCCTGCGCATCCGATTGCAGGTGCGGAAAACAGCGGTGTAGAAGCAGCTTTAGATGACCTATTCCAAAATAGACGCTTGATTTTAACGCCTGCTGAGCAAGCTGATCCTGATTTTTTATTTGTAGCACAAGAATTTTGGCAAACCATTGGTAGTGATGTTTCGCTAATGAGTGTAGAGCAGCATGATGCCGTATTAGCTGCGACCAGCCATTTACCTCATGTTTTGGCTTTTTCTTTAGTTGATTTATTGGGTAAAAAAGATGAAACGGTAGATATTTTTAAATATGCTGCCGGCGGTTTTAAGGATTTTACCCGCATAGCTTCTAGTGACCCAACCATGTGGCTGGATATTTGTATGGCCAATAAAGAGCAAATAATTCCGCTAATTCAAGAGTTATGTACAGAATTGCAAGGTATTAATCAGATGCTTGAACAGAATAAAACTCAAGAATTGTACGATACTTTCACATACGCCAGAAATGCGCGCCAACGTTTTTTAGATCAATACCAATAATTATGACTCAATCGATTACTTTTACTGTTCAACCGGGCGGTTATTTGCGCGGTGAAGCGCGTGTGCCGGGTGATAAATCCATTTCCCATCGTTCTATTATGCTAGGTTCTCTAGCTGAAGGTATTACTCATGTTTCTGGTTTTTTAGAAGGTGACGATGCGTTAGCGACTTTACGATCTTTTCAAGCTATGGGCGTTAAAATTGAAGGGCCTGTTAATGGTGAAGTGACTATTCATGGTGTTGGCCTAGATGGTTTGCAAGCACCTAAAGAGCCTTTATATTTGGGCAATTCAGGCACTTCGATGCGCTTGTTATGTGGTTTGTTGGCTGGCCAAAAGTTTGATGCAGTATTGACGGGTGATAAATCTTTATCAGGTCGTCCAATGAAACGCGTTATTGACCCTTTAAGCCAAATGGGCGCAGTGATTGAGAGTGCTGATCAGGGGCGATCTCCATTGACGATACGTGGACAAGCCGAATTACATGGTATTCATTACGATATGCCTATTGCCAGTGCGCAAGTTAAGTCATGTCTATTATTGGCGGGCTTATATGCGGATGGCGTTACTTCAGTTACTGAGCCAGCACCCACGCGCGACCATACGGAAAGAATGCTGACAGGTTTCAACTACCCAGTTAAGCGAGAAGGTAATCAAGCATCGGTATCAAGGTCAGGGAAATTAACGGCGACTGATATTGATGTACCTAGTGATATTTCTTCTGCTGCTTTCTTTTTAGTAGGGGCTTCTATTGCGTCAGATTCAGATTTAACTTTAAGACATGTGGGTGTTAATCCTACGCGGACTGGGGTAATTGATATTCTGAAATTGATGGGGGCGAATATTGAGTTGAGTAATCAGCGCACGATTGGTGGCGAACCAGTGGCTGATATTCGAGTGCAAAGTGCACAACTTAAAGGTATTGCTATTCCTGAAGAATTGGTAGCATTGGCAATTGATGAGTTTCCGGTAATATTTGTTGCTGCCGCCTGTGCGCAAGGTAAAACGGTTTTGACCGGGGCGAAAGAATTACGTGTCAAAGAGAGTGATCGTATTCAGGTGATGGCAGATGGTTTGCAAACCTTAGGCGTCAATGCGCAACCTACAGAAGACGGCATGATTATTCAAGGTGGAACAATAGGTGGTGGAAAAGTGGTTTCTCATCATGATCACCGTATTGCTATGTCGTTTGCGATCGCAGGGCTGCGTGCAACTGATACTATCCTTATTGATGATTGTGCCAATGTAAATACCTCGTTTCCAGACTTTGTTGCCTTGGCAAGTCAACTTGGGTTAAAAATCAGCAGTGAGGAAAAATAATGACTATTCCTGTTTTAACCATTGATGGGCCTAGTGGCGCAGGCAAAGGCACTGTAAGTCGTGCAGTTGCCAAAAAGCTAGGCTGGAATTATTTAGATAGTGGTTCGATTTATCGCTCATTGGCTATATCGGCTTTGGATAAGCAAGTGGATTTAACTGACGAGGCAGCTATTGCGCAAATAGCACGAGAAATGCAGTTAGCATTTGAGTGCAGTGATACCTTAACTGTGAAGTTGGACGGCGTCGATATTACTCATAGGTTGCCTACAGAAGAAACAGGTGCGGCAGCTTCAATCATTGCAGCATATCCTGAGGTGCGGGCAGTTTTATTGCAAAAACAAAAAGATTTTCGCCAGCCGCCTGGCTTAGTTGCTGATGGTCGTGATATGGGGACTGTAGTTTTTTCTGAGGCACCTTTTAAAGTGTTTTTAACCGCTAGCGCTGAAGAAAGAGGAAAAAGACGATTTAAACAGTTGAACGAAAAAGGAATTGATGCTAATCTTGATCAGATTACTCGAGAGATAGAGTTGCGTGATCGTCGCGACAGCGAACGAAAAGCAGCTCCGTTATCCATGGCCGAGGATGCTTTATATTTGGATTCATCTGCTTTAAGCATCGATGAAGTTATAAATAAAGTCTTGGCTTTGACTATTAAGTAATACTTTTGGTGGTTGTGTGATGACATACAGCTATTTTTTTAACTACAGAGATAGAGACTAGGATTACAAATACTAGTCTGGGACATAAATACAATGAGCGAGAGCTTTGCTGAATTATTTGCAGAAAGTGAAAAACAAACGGTAATGCGCGCAGGCGCAATGCTAACGGGTACAGTCGTAGATATCGATAACGACAAAGTTATCGTTAGTGCGGGATTAAAATCAGAAGGCGTCATTCCAAGATGGCAATTTTTGAATGCTGAAGGTGATCTTGAAGTTGCAATTGGCGACGAGGTTGAAGTAGCTTTAGATTTAATCGAAGATGGATTAGGTGCAACTTTACTTTCACGTGATAAAGCGAAGAAACACCAAGCTTGGGGTGATCTCGAGAAAGCGTTTGAAGGCGCAGAAACAATTATTGGTCGTATTAATGGTAAAGTTCGTGGTGGTTTTACGGTTGCTGTTGGTGCACTACGTGCTTTCTTACCTGGCTCATTAGTTGATGTTCGTCCTATTAGAGATACTACGTTCCTTGAAGGGCGTGATCTTGAATTTAAAGTTATCAAAATTGATCAAAAACGTAACAATGTTGTATTGTCTCGTCGTGCTGTTGTAGAAAAAGAATACAGCGCAGAAAGAGATGAGTTACTTAAAACATTGGAAGACGGTGCGGTCATCAAAGGTATTGTTAAGAATTTAACAGACTACGGTGCATTCATCGACTTAGGTGGTATCGATGGTTTATTACATATCACAGATATGGCATGGCGTCGTGTTCGTCATCCTTCTGAGTGTGTTGAAATCGGTCAAGAAATCCAAGTTAAAGTTCTTAAGTTTGACAAAGAGAAGACACGTGTTTCATTAGGTATGAAACAAATGGCGGAAGATCCATGGCATGATATTGGGACTCGCTACCCAGCTGGTACACGTGTAACTGGTAAAGTTAATAACTTAACTGATTATGGTTGCTTTATTGAAATTGAGGAAGGCGTTGAAGGTTTAGTTCACGTTTCTGAAATGGATTGGACTAACAAAAATGTTAACCCATCTAAAGTTGTTACATTAGGTGACCCAGTTGAAGTTATGGTCCTTGAAATCGATGAAGAAAGACGTCGTATTTCATTAGGTATGAAGCAGTGTCGTACTAATCCTTGGGATGAGTTTGCTGCTACACATAACAAAGGCGATAAAATTTCAGGTAAAATTAAATCAATCACTGATTTCGGTATTTTCATCGGCTTAGATGGTAACATTGATGGATTGGTTCATATGTCTGATATTTCTTGGTCAGATACGCCTGAAGATTCTATCCGTGATTACCAAAAAGGTGATGAAGTAGAAACAGTTATTTTAGCTGTTGATGCTGAGCGTGAACGTATCTCTTTA
>JAUVAA010000134.1 GCA_030591965.1 bacterium | reverse complement strand
CTACAATTTCTGCAGGAACACGGCTATCAGAGCAACCTATCCAGAGCAATTCAGGCTGCTGTGATTCTGCCATTAGTGCGAAGTAAGTAGGGTCTTCGGTTTTTAATTTGCTTGCCCAGTTCTTATTATTTTGTAAAAACGTGTCTACGCCTTGCATGCTTAACCTTCTATGTTGGAATGATTGATCCGTGTGAAAATGAGCCCAGTCTGTTGTTTGATTTATTTCCTGCCTGCCAGCCCGTACTTTAGAGCTATATTATATGTCCTTAACCTTTCAGCTAAATAATTAATATTTTATTAATAGAAGATGATGCCGTGCTGGCTGATGGCCTGAAACATACTTTATCTAATAGCGGTTATCGAGTTACAGGTGCGACCTCGGGGCTTTGCAGAGTATTTATTGCTGGCTAAGATTTTGATGTCATTACCCTCGACTTAGACTTGCCAGATATTGATGGTTTAGTTTTATTGCGTCAGTTACGTAGTCAGAAGCTGTCACTGCCTATTTTAATTTTAACTGCACGCGATAATATTAATGATCGTGTCGAGGGTATTGAGCAGGGGGCGGATGACTATATGACTAAGCTTTTTTAACTAACTGAAGTTTCCCAATAATTTAAAAGCTAACTGTAGCAATATATAGGGTTGCAGGATTATTTATTAGGGTTGGGTACAGTGGGACAAACCTATTAATAAATACCCCTACCTGCCGAGATACCCCCCTAAAAACTGGGAAACTTCAGTTAACTAAGAGAGTTGGAAGTACGTTTACAAGCATTAATTCGGCGTTGTTATGGAGTAGTGGTTACGGTGACGTTTAATGCAGGTGAGGATGAGAGTTAAATAAGATACGAATTTTGCATTCTGTGGGAGGGGGAGGCGCGATTGTGTATAAGTCGCGGCTAAAAGCCCCTCCCACAGCACATTAATGTTTTCCTAAGTTTAAATTCTCTAGCGTTTCCAGCGGTGGGCAATAAATTCTACCGCCTCCTGAATATTCAAATCACGGGTTCCTCCGCCAGTACGTAAATAAAATTTAGGCGCATTATTCTGAGTAAAAAAGACTGGGCGAGGAGAGGATAAAACGATTAAACGGCAAACATGCTTGCCCTCAACGACATGAAAAAGCACTTTGACGAATTGGCATAAATCCGCACCTAGGTTAGTGGAAATGGCAGTAATAATCGCTTGCTCATAACCGTCTTGGTCGGGACGTTTTAAGCTTTGATAATCTTTTTCTAAGCCAATAATTTCGCCATTATCGGCAACACCAATTAATAAGGTGCCACCGTGAGAGCTGTTCAAATAACCGGCTAAGGTTTTGAGAATAACGGTTTCTAAAGCGCGGTTAACTCGCTCTTGTTCTAAGTCCCAGCGAAATGAAGATTTGAATTCCAGTAATGCGCTTTCACCTTGTAGAATTAAGGCTTGTAAGTTAACCGAAAGCTCAGTGCTTAAACGGTTAATTCTTTGTAGGCGGCGATGTAGCATTTCATAGATAAAGGCGATAGCTAAGCCAAAAACAGCCCCGACTTGAGCAAGAAACATTGTTTTTTTCGGAGTATTGCCGAGTAAGGATGATTTAAGTTGCTCATAAGCGTAGTGTAATGCCGTGCTGGCATTTTTTTGTAAGTCAGTGCCCTCTATTTCAAAGTAGAAAATAAAATCATTAATAGGATAAAAGATTAATACGCCAGTTAAAGCGCCGATAAGAGCGGCAAAAAAATAAAGTTTAAAGCGTTGCTCCCAAAGCGCGATAATGAGTAATAAAAAACGTTTCATTAATTGTTTGTTTCCATCGGTAAGTCAGCAGATCGCCAAGCGGTCATATGGCCTTCTAAATAACGAATATTTTCAAAGCCGGCTAAAAAATAAGCAAACTTGGCAATGCCAGCGCGCGGTCCGTGCTCACAATACAAGACTAATTCATTCTGCTTATCATAAGAATCTAAAGCATCGCTAGTAAACGATTGCCAGAAAGGAATGTGTAGCGCATGTGGAATATGTCCTGAGTTATATTCCATGCTGGAGCGGACATCAATGATGGCAGGCGTAGCCTCGGATTGCAGTAAAGCTAATAATTCAGCTTGTTGTATGTGGCTTTCGCTAGATGTACTGCAGGCTTGTAATAAAAAGCTCAATAAACTGGCAAATAATACTTTCATTTATCCTCCGGTAGCGCTCATATGGCGCATGATGATCGGTTGTTCGTTTAAATCAAACTCATGTTTTTCTGGTTTGATTTGCATTGCGTCAATAATGATTTGTTTGATGTCGTCAATTGTGTTCGCAGGATTGCGTACTGCGGCTTTTAAATCAACGGAATGTTCATTACCTAAGCATAATAATAAGCGACCTTCAGCCGTTAGTCTGACGCGATTGCAGGTGCTACAAAAATTATGACTGTGTGGTGAGATAAAACCGACTTTAATGGGTGATCCTTGAATATGGTAATAATCAGAAGGTCCGGCAGTCGTTTCGCTAATGTGTTCTAAATTAAATTGCGTAGTTAAATCGGCGCGAATTTGATCGCTGGAATAATAAGCGACAGCACGATTATGTGAATCAATAAGGCCGAGCGGCATTTCTTCGATAAAGCTAATATCTATGCCTTTGTCTATAGCAAACTGTACTAAATCAATCACTTCATGGTGGTTGCGGTTTTTTAAAATAACCGCATTGATTTTTATGCCTTTAAACCCCGCTTTAATGGCTGTTTCTATGCCTTTTAAAACAACATCTAATTCGCCAATTCGAGTTAATTCCTTAAATTTTTGTGCATCAAGCGTGTCTAAGCTAATGTTTAAACGTGAAACATTGGCTTGTTTTAATTGGGTGGCAGCTTCCGCTAAATGTGAAGCGTTAGTGGTCATTACTAATTCATTAAGGAGCGGTAATGAGCTGATTTTCTCTAATAACTCGATTGCACCACGGCGCACTAAAGGTTCACCGCCAGTAATTCTGATTTTCCCCACGCCTAATTCAGTAAAGCATTGTGCGAGTAAGTGGATTTCTTCCAAGCTTAAAATTTGCGTGCGCGGTAAAAAAGTCATATCTTCCGACATGCAATACACGCAACGAAAATCACAACGATCGGTAATAGAAATACGCACATAGTCAACGACTCGGCCGAATCGGTCGATAAGTTGTTTAGGTTGAATTGAGTTAGGTAGGTTTGAATTAGTGATGAGGTGGCTCTTTTTTGTTGAGTGTGTAACTATAAATAGTGGCTGCTAACTATTCACGGGACCTATTAAAATACTGTAGGGCGTGGCTTTAGCCCGCATTTAGATGCTCTTTGGCATTGGCGGGCTATAAAGCCACGCTCTACAAATATAAGTACCTGTGTGAACACATTTAATATTTCTGTAGGATGGGTAGAATGGAGTGCCTGCTTTTAGGCGCGAAATGAAACCCATCAACCTCACGCAGAATGATGGGTTTCGCAAAAAGACGCTCTACCCATCCTACACAAAACTTAATATACAAAATGTTAAAATAATTATTCTTAAGTACTTAGTTATGTTCCGTCTTAAATCAGTAGTCTAATTAGCTGCTAATTTTATCAGTAATTAAAATATTCTTTCACTATTTATCATGATGATTAAAAAACTACTTTTTATTACTACATTAATTTGCTGTCAGTTGAGTTATGCGGCTGATAAAACGGTGCTTCGTTTAGGCGTATTAGCGTATGGTACGGTCAATTGGGAGCTGGATGTTATGCGTCAAGCAAAACAGATGGAAACTGACGGCTATCTTTTACAAATCATGCCAATGGCAAATCCACAGGCGGGCAAGATCGCTTTGCAGTCTGGCGCGGTAGATATCATTGTCGCCGATTGGATTTGGGTGTCGTATCAGCGCAGCTTAGGGCGAGATTATACGTTTTATCCCTATTCCAATACTACGGGAGCGTTAGTTGTAGCGAAGGAAAGTGTAATAAAAACGTGGCAAGATTTAAAAGGTAAGCGCCTTGCGATAGCAGGGGGTGAGCTAGATAAAAATAGTTTGTTATTACAAGCCTTAATGCAAAAGCAGGGGCAGGGCGAGTTATTTCAGGGGATAGAAAAAGTTTATGGTGCGCCACCTTTATTAACTCAGCAATTAAAGCAGCAGCGTGTTGATGCTTTATTAACTTATTGGCATTATGCGGCGCGACTGGAAGCAAAGGGCTATAGAGTGTTAATGACGGGAACTGATATTTTGCAAGGTTTAGGCATAGAGCAAAAAGTACCGAGTATTGGTTTTGTATTTAATCGTACTTGGGCGGAACAGCACCGGCCTGTTATTCAGAGCTTTTTAGAGCAGTCTAAACAAGCTAAAAATACTTTATGTACTAATAATGCGGCGTGGCAATCTATAGATAAATTAACTCATAATCAATCGGAACAGGAAAGTCAGTTATTGCGTCAGCGCTATTGTGATGGACGAGTTAATCATTGGGG
This sequence comes from bacterium, assembly GCA_030591965.1. Lineage (GTDB taxonomy): Bacteria > Pseudomonadota > Gammaproteobacteria > Methylococcales > Methylomonadaceae > Methyloprofundus. The sequence continues at coordinate 3,930 of JAUVAA010000134.1, read as the reverse complement.
CGAAGAAGAGCAGCAAGCAGAAGGCCTTATTTTTCAGTATTTAAAAGAAATTAGTCAGCAACGTTTGACGGGCAAGTCGGAAACAATTCAGGCAGGGAGTTTTTGGTAGTTTATTTGCTTGCTGGATAGTATTTAAGGATTTAGCAGGGACGTTATTTCAATGTCTGCTTAAGTAAAGGTGGAAGGTTAGCTTCAACATCATAAAAATATTGAAATAATTTGGCATCTTTCATATGGCCATAAAAGTAGTTTACATTTTGATAATCCATATGAATCAAGAACAAAAGCCCGTATTCCACAAGCTTCATACGGGCTTGTTAAATCAAAAAGTGTTAACCGGGAAATGAAGGGGGCCAATAATTGCTGTATGAATTTTTGTGAGGATGCTCACAAAAACGATAAAGGGTAAGATTTTCCTTAATTGACTTATTTTGTTGTATTTTAGCTACATTTCTTTGTTTTTGTTACCCCTCTACTGTACTCCCTATCTATCTTTGTTGTATTTTAGCGACGATTTTTTTCTTTTGTCATCATTTTGTCATATAGTTTTTTTACCATAGCCCTGTTTTTACTCTTTCTTCAAAACTTTATTGGAACATAGCAATGGTCACAAAGAACTCTGGAAAAATTTTAGCTTTAGCTATCTCTGCCGCCTTAGGCAGCGTTGGCGCCCAAGCAGCAGATAGCGAATTATTAGATACGCTATTGAAAAACGGTGCAATTAATCAAACTCAATATAAAGATTTATCTGATAAAGAAGCAGTAGCGGCAAAGGAAGAAGCTAAAGATTGGACTAATAATGTCAAAGTATCGGTCGGTGAAAAAGGGTTAAAAGTTGAAACTGCAGATAAACAATTCAAATTCCAATTTGGTGGTCGTTTGCAAGTTGAGGCTGATGGTGATGTTGGTGATGACGAATTAAGTCAAGGCGCAACTGAAGGTGTTGAAGTGCGTCGCGCTCGTATGTATATGAAAGGTGTAGTCTGGGGTGATTATAAATATACGATCGAAGTGGACTTTGCTGATAATGATATAGCTATAAAGGATGCGTTTTTAACCTATAAAGGTTTTAAAGGTTGGGCTGGATTAGAGATTACTGCTGGTAACCAAAAGCAGCCTATTAGCATGGAGTTGCAAGAAAGTTCAAACGATATTATGTTTACTGAGCGTTCAACAGTTAATGTATTAACTGCACCAGCTTTTGATCGTGCGCTTGGTTTGCATGCTAAATTTTCAGATAAAAGCTGGTCTGCACAGCTTGGTTTTTATGGTGATGGTGTAACACGGGAAGAAGATGGAGATGTTGATGAGGGTTGGTCATTTGCTTCGCGTTTAACGTATGCACCTATTAATACGAAAACGCAAGTAGTGCATTTGGGTACATTTGGTGGTTATAAAGGATTTAGTGATTCGCATAGCGATGTTAAGTTTTCTTCAGAAACAACGCATATGTCAAACCTTAAGCTGACTAATGTAAAAATTACTGATGTTGAAGGGCTAGGTATTTTCGGGGTTGAATCTGCTTATATGAATGGACCTTTCTCGATCCAAGGTGAATATGCGCATGAGTGGGTAACGCGTAGCGGTGGCATGAATGGTTTAGACCTTAATGCGGCTTATGTACAAGTAGCTTGGACATTAACGGGCGAAGCACGTAGCTATAAAGGCTCTGATGGTGAGTTTAAGTATTTAAAAGCTAGCGAAAACTTTAGCTGGAGCAAAGGTACTTGGGGTGCATTTGAATTAGCAGGTCGCTATGGTATTAGTGATATTGCATACGGTAGTTATGTTGATGGAACTAGAGAGCAGGATATTACTTTTGCTTTAAACTGGTACATGAATAATAACGTACGAGTTATGGCTGATTATCGTTATGCCTTTGATCTTGCTGGTTCATCAGTTACTGAGCTTGATGGTAGCGATCTTGATCATGGAGTACACTCATTTACATTACGTACACAGTTCAAAATGTAATATAGTCAGTATTGTTTGAGTGTAAAAAAGGCCAGCTTATGCTGGCCTTTTTTTGTCCGGTATTTGTGTTTTATTATGGATTACGAACGATATTTGCAGTAACAATATATAATTGTCAATTTTGTTATGCGCTTTAATCAGGCTATGGGATAATATTCTGCTTTTAATGCGTGAAGTTTAAGGCTGACTAAATAGACTATGGATGAGAATAAAAAGAAAGCATTAGGCGCGGCCTTAATGCAAATTGAAAAACAATTTGGTAAAGGTGCAGTTATACGCATGGGCGACGATACCGCCTCGCGTGATATACAAACAGTTTCTACGGGCTCTTTATCATTAGACATAGCTCTAGGTTGTGGTGGTTTACCGCGCGGCCGAGTTATTGAAATCTACGGGCCAGAGTCGTCAGGAAAAACGACCATGACTTTATCAGCTATTGCGCAAATGCAAAAAGTCGGTGGTACGGCGGCTTTTATTGATGCAGAGCATGCGCTTGATGTCGGTTATGCTGAAAAAATCGGTGTGAATGTTGATGATTTATTAGTTTCTCAGCCAGATACGGGTGAGCAAGCTTTAGAAATTGTTGACATGTTAGTGCGTTCGAATGCTGTAGATATTGTGGTTGTCGATTCGGTTGCGGCTTTAACCCCTAAAGCTGAGATTGAAGGCGATATGGGAGATTCTCATATGGGCTTACAAGCACGCTTAATGTCGCAAGCTTTACGTAAATTAACTGCCAATATCAAGCGCTCTAATACAATGGTGATTTTTATTAATCAGATTCGTATGAAGATTGGTGTTATGTTTGGCAGCCCAGAAACAACAACGGGTGGTAATGCCTTAAAATTTTATGCTTCAGTACGTTTGGATATTCGTCGTATTGGTGCGATTAAGAAGGGCGATGAAATCATTGGTAATGAAACTCGGGTAAAAGTTGTTAAAAATAAAGTAGCTCCACCGTTTAAGCAGGCTGAATTTGAGATTCTTTATGGAGAAGGGGTTTCCTTTTTAGGTGAGTTGGTTGATCTAGGTGTGAAATATGGTTTTGTGAATAAAGCCGGTTCTTGGTATAGCTATGGCAGTGATAAAATCGGCCAAGGTAAAGAGAACGTGCGTCTTTATTTAAAAGAAAACCCTGCTGTAGCTATAGAACTTGAAGCTAAAATTCGTGATGAAGTTTTTGGTGTTAAAGATGATCCAGAAAAAGCTGTTGTAAAATCTGATGCTGCGGATGGCCTAGCGTAGGGCGGGCTTTAGTCCGCTTATGTGCATGCTTGAATTTGATAATGATTTAGATAAGTTTAAAGCAATAAAAGAAGCCTGTTTGCAGTACTTAATAAGGCGTGAACATAGTCAGAAAGAATTGTTGCAAAAGGTCTCTGCTAAGGGATTTTCTCGCTTCGACATTGATCTAGTCATAACTGAATTGGCTGAGCAAGGCTTGCAAAGCAATGCTAGATTTTCTGAAAGCTATGCAAGAAGCCGCGTGCATCGAGGTTTTGGGCCATTACGTATTAAAGCTGAGTTACAACAACGTGGTGCTGGCGAGTATTCTTTTGATATGGCAGTGGAAGATATTGCGGGAAGTTGGCAAGAGTTATTAGTGCAGGTTTACGAAAAAAAATACGGCTCCAGAGCTTCAGCCATAGATATAAAAGAGCAACTAAAACGCAGCCGATTTTTGCAGCAACGTGGATTTTCTACTGAAATGATTCGTGAGTTACTGAAAAATTTATAGTTAGTGATAGTGGGAGTGGCTTTAGCCACGATTTTATATAAGTCGGGGCTAAAGCCACTCCCACAAGTTTACTAGTTCCCATGTTTTGAGACTGTGAAAGTATTGTGATTTTAGCCTCCCCCCTTGAGAAGGGGGGATTGAGGGGGGATCTATAAAAACATAGGTCTTTGATATTATTTAGATTTTAATTAAATATAAAACCTCCCCTAGCCCCTCCT
>JAUVAA010000096.1 GCA_030591965.1 bacterium | reverse complement strand
TGCGAAAGCAAAACCGCCATTTTCACGTAAAACACTTAATTTTGCGCGGCGCTGTTTAATTTGTTCTTGTTCGTCCTGTTCTAATTCTGACATTTTCACTTTAATTGTAGGTTTAACTTAAAATAGGCTTACAAACCACTTTTTAGGCTTGCTTCAATAAACTGATCTAAATCACCATCTAATACAGCCTGGGTATTACCCGTCTCTACATTAGTACGTAAATCTTTAATACGCGACTGATCTAAAACATAAGACCGAATCTGACTACCCCAGCCTATATCCGATTTATTATCTTCAACGACCTGTTGAGATTCTGAACGATTGCGCAGCTCTAACTCATAAAGTTTAGATTTTAACTGCTTCATCGCCTCATCTTTATTTTTATGTTGTGAACGTCCATTTTGACATTGCACAACAGTATTTGTAGGGAGATGAGTGATACGTACTGCCGATTCTGTTTTATTGACATGCTGACCACCCGCACCACTCGCACGATACACATCTATGCGTAAATCTGCAGGGTTAATATCTATTTCAATATCATCATCAATTTCTGGGGACACAAATACCGAGGCAAATGAGGTATGACGGCGACTCCCCGAATCAAACGGTGACTTTCTTACTAACCGGTGCACACCTGTTTCAGTGCGCAACCAACCGAAAGCATATTCACCTTCAAATTTTATTGTGGCGCTCTTAATCCCAGCGACATCACCTTGTGATTCTTCAATTAATTCTGTTTTAAAGCCTTTACGCTCCCCCCAACGCAAAAACATACGCTCAATCATTGAAGCCCAGTCCTGTGCTTCTGTACCACCCGAACCCGACTGTATATCTAAAAAAGCATTATTCGCATCCATTTCACCGGAAAACATGCGTCGAAATTCCAAGTCCGCTACTTTATCTTCAAACACTTTTAGATCAGCAATAACCGTATCAATAATCTCTTCGTCAGATTCTTCAACGGCCATTTCGAGTAACTCAGCCGCATCAGCCAAACCACCGTTTAACTCATTAATAGTATTTACCACCGTCTCGAGCTGTCCTCGCTCTTTCCCTAGCGCTTGTGCTTGCTCAGGATTATTCCATATATCTGGGTTTTCTAACTCTCGTAAGACCTCGACCAAACTTTCACTTTTGACATCAAAGTCAAAGATACCCCCTAAGCGACTCAGTACGACTCTTTAAATCTGAAATTTTATTGGTAATAGGATTTATTTCTTGCATTGACTTAATATTATCCGAAATTCAGGCAAATCATAAAAAAACGCACCATTATATACTACTTATTGCTTATTTCCGCCTGCAAATAATTGCATTGTTGTTTTTCATTCTTATGCTAGAATGAAAAAGAATTCGTAGATAAGCTTATACGGCCTACGTCTTACTATAACTAAAACAACATGAGGGTTACATGAAATTACTAAAACCATTACTACTATCTGCTTTCCTTGGCGCTTCAATGGGGGCTTTCTCTACTGCTGCTTTAGCGGAATGTGAAGACGGAAGAACTTGTTTTGAACCTGAGCAAGCAATCGACATGACTGTTGCAAAAATCATGGAAGCAAGACATGCGATTGACAACGGTGCTGATAATGATGCTATTTTAGCGCTTATCAGAGAAGCAAAAAACCTAAACAAAGAAATTAATGCTAACGATCTCGTTGATAGAAAACGTCAAAAAGCAGCTAGCTACTTAAAGAAAGCGAGAGGAGAAGTCAAAAAGGCGGCTCTTCAACCTGCAGACTCACACTTATTAGAAGCTGAAAAACGTTTTAAAGAATTACACAATTTTCTATAAGTCTATATAACAACAGAGTAGAGCTATCTACTCTGTTGTTTTTCAGCCTATAAACTAACCCCAACGAAAGTCACGTACTTTCACTCTTCCAGCTTCTAGTTTAACTTCTAAACTCGCTATATCTTCATAAGCAGGCGCACTCTTTACTTGCCCTGTCTTAATACAAAATCTCGCACCGTGTCGAGGACAAACAATCTCATCCCCTTCCACAGCACCACTACCTATTTCTGCACCATCATGCGTACAGACATCTTCCAAAGCATAAAAACCGTCTTCTAATTTAAAAACTGCCACATCAATACCATCTACATCCACAACTAGGTGCTCACCTATTGCTAAAGTACTTTCTGCAACTACATCAATCCATTCCGACATTGTTTTACCTTTAATTTTTTAAATACACATCATATCTCAATAATTTCCCTTTAAAGCTTTCACTCGGCTCACCACCCAATGGCTCAGCATAATCAGGACTTTTCACTACCACTTTTTTTGCAGTCGCTTGTATCGCAGCAGAAAATAATGCCTCTCTATCCATATCGTCACCCAACAAATCACGTAAAATTAACATGGCTTTTTTAGGTAAAGCCGACTTTTTTCGCTTTGGTGGAAACATGGGATCAATATAAATACACTCAGGCGCTGCTGTTAATCCAGCAAGAACCTCAATAGCATTTCCAGCGATTAATTCTGGCGCTGATAAGTTCAATCTTTGCACCCAATCAAGTTGTTCAAGTCGCTGATAAGCATCGCCTAATAATTCCAACATAATCGGCGAACGCTCAATACAGCGCAAGTCATAACCCATACGAAAGATATGCAAACTATCCTGCGCCCAGCCAGTGGTCGCATCAATCACAGTTTTAGTTTTTCGGCCAATGGCTTGCGCCAAAGCACCATCTTTAGGGGCTGGCCAAGAACGCTGCTCGCCATTTCTAGGTTCTATATCGACGGTTAAACCGCCTTTTTTTAACAGCTCTTTATCCAATAACCTCAAACAACCGTCACGCCATGATAAAAAAAAATCTTCAGCTGTATTTTTATCGGCAGTGAGATACAACGGCACAGCCAAACGATCAGCTAACGCCTGAGAGGCGTTAAGCGCATATTGTTCGTTATGTAAAACAGCTAATTTACCGCTATATTCAGGCATTGCTATTCAGTAGAAATCGCTTCTTGCTCATTTTTTAACGCTGCATCCAACGTATGCCACGCCAAAGTCGCGCATTTTACACGTGCTGGATATTCACGTACACCTGCTAGAACCGCTAATTTACCAATCGCTTCTAGGTCAATCATTTCCTCTTTTCCTGTAGTCATATCATGAAATTGTTGGAATAAAGCATCCGCTTCCGCTTCCGTTTTACCTTTCACAATTTCCGTCATCAAAGACACGGATGCAGTAGAAATCGCACAGCCGGAGCCTTGAAAGCTAGCATCGATAATTTTGTCGCCTTCCATTTTCAAAAATAACGTTAAGCGATCACCACATAAAGGATTAAAACCCTCTACTTTACGATCAGCATTTTCCATCACATGAAAATTACGGGGATTTCTATTGTGGTCAAAAATAACCTCTTGATAAAGGTCACGCAAATCATCAAACATAGTCTTCTCAGTTTATATTCAGGCTATTTAGCCGAAAATTTTAATTAAGTCTTCAATACCTGCCATCAAGACATCAATTTCTTCCTTGGTATTGTACATAGCAAATGAAGCGCGTGCGGTTGCAGGCACTTCGAAAAAATCCATTACAGGCATGGCACAATGATGCCCTGCACGTATCGCGATACCTAAACTATCCAGCATCGTCCCTATATCATGCGGATGAATTTTATCTAAAACAAAAGATAAAATCGCACCTTTGTTATTATTATCACCAATAATACGCAAACCTTTAATTTGTCTTGCCTTCTCAGTCGCATAATCTAATAATTCTGCTTCATAAGCCGCAATATTATCCATACCGATTTCATTTAGATAATCAATTGCCGCCCCCATACCAATAACATCAGCGATGTTCGGCGTGCCCGCTTCAAACTTATAAGGCAGGGTATTGTATTCAGTTTCGGTAAAAGTCACTTTGCGAATCATATCACCGCCCCCTTGATAAGGAGGCATCGCTTCTAATAAGGCTTGCTTACCATAAAGCACACCAATACCCGACGGTGCATACAATTTATGCCCAGAAAATACATAAAAGTCACAATCTAAAGCCTGCACATCCACAGACATATGTGGAATCGCTTGCGCGCCATCCAATAAAACAGGGATATTTTTTGTTTTTGCAGCAGCAATAATTTTTTCAACAGGGTTAATCGTCCCCAGCGCATTCGACATATGCACCACTGAAACTAATTTAGTTTTATCACTGATTAATTTTTCAAATTCTGCAAAAATTAGCTCACCCTGCAAATCAATCGGCGCAACCTTCAATACCGCTCCGGTTTCTTCACATAGCATTTGCCAAGGCACAATATTAGAATGATGCTCCATCGCAGTGATCAATATCTCATCACCAGATTTAATATTCGCTTTACCAAAAGTTTGCGCGACTAAATTAATCGCCTCAGTCGCACCCCGAACAAAGATAATTTCTTTCGTGCTTTGCGCATTAATAAAGTCTTTAACCTTTTCGCGCGCGCCCTCATAGCGATCAGTCGCTCTCACACTTAAAGTATGCACGCCACGATGTACATTGGCATACTCATGGCTATAGCAATGCACAATACTATCAATCACCTGCTGTGGCTTTTGACAGCTGGCAGCATTATCTAAATACACCAACGGTTTATTACGAATTTTCTCTTTTAAAATTGGAAAATCTGCGCGAATTTTTTCTACGGGGAAGTTAGTCATATAATTTCTAATGTTTCATCTCACCACAAAACTCACACTATACTCTCTGTGAACTCTGTGTTCTCGGTGGTTAAATCACAAATTCTTAATAATATTTAGTCGCTCAAACCAAGCTCACAACCACTCTTGCTGAATACCTTCTTGCGGAAATCTAGCCAATAATTGCTCTAAAATTTGATCGTGCAAATCTTTAATTTTAACCTTATCAACCATTTCATTGGCAAATGCAAAAGTCAGCATATTTCTAGCCGTTTCTTCATCAACACAACGCGACTGCAAATAGAAAATAGATTTTTCATCTAATTGCCCTACTGTAACACCATGCGCACACTTCACATCATCCGCATAAATTTCTAATTGCGGCTTGGTATCTGCTTCAGCATCATTAGACAATAACAGGTTACGGTTATTCATTTCCGAGCTGGTCTTTTGTGCATCTTCAGCCACGACAACACGGCCTTGAAACACACCACGCGCACGCTGATCTAATACCCCCTTATATAATTCACGGCTGATTGCATGCGGCTTTATATGATTGATACGCGTATGATTATCAATATGCTGGCGTTTGATACCAAGATACAAACCATTTAACTCACATTCAGAGGCCTGACCTAAGTCAGTACGTATATCATTTCTAGCTAACAAACCACCAAAAGCGAAATTATGATGTTTAAAGCGAGCATTAGCTTCTTGTTTAACGTAAGTTCCGCCAAAGTGGTAGGCTTTCTCACCTTCCAATTGCAGTTTATATAAAGTTAAATCGGCATTTTCACCGACAAAAACTTCCGTCACTGCAGCCGATAAATACGCATCATCGCAACCGATAAACGTTTCAATGACTTCAGCTTGAGCCATGTCATCAACAGCAATAATATGTCGCGTATTGGCCATATAATCAGCTTGCGTCACAACATGTATGACCTGTACTGGCTTGCTTAAAACTTCTTTGGCCGGTACATGAACAAACAAACCATCAGTAAACCATGCAGCATTAAAAGCGACAAAACTATGTTGCTCATGACTCACTGCTTGCCCGAAGTAATTATGTAGATCATCTGGATATTGCTCTAAAGCACTTGCCATATCTAAGACACGAACACTATCGGGCAGACCGTCTAAATCAGATAATGCAGCCGAAAAATGACCATCCACTAACACCACAGACCAAGTATTTTCAAGGCGATAGGCATTTAAACTATCAATATCCACTGCACCTATTTCATCATTCAGCACAGGGCTGAATAGTTTTTTCTCAATGGCAGAAACGTTAGTATAACGCCACTCTTCTTCTCTTAATGAAGGAAAACCCTGGCTAGAAAAAGACGCCAGCGCTTGTTTTCTTAAAGCGCTTAACCAGCTAACGGATTGCCCAGGCAATAAGGCTTCGACTTTTTCATATTCAGCAGGATACTGACTTTTTACTTTCTCGGCACTCATTATGCCACCTGCTCTTCAACCCAGCTATATCCTTTTGCTTCTAGCTCTAAAGCTAACTCAGGACCAGCTGATTTAACGATTCTACCATCCGCTAGAACATGTACAATATCAGGTTTAATATAATCCAAAAGGCGCTGATAATGCGTGATCATTAGAAATGAACGATCCGCTGCACGTAGCGAATTCACACCCGCTGCAACTACTTTTAAAGCATCAATATCTAAACCCGAATCGGTTTCATCTAAAATACACATGCTCGGCTCTAAAATAGCTGCCTGTAGGATTTCATTACGTTTTTTCTCACCACCAGAAAAACCTTCATTGACTGAGCGATATAAAAACGTCTCATCCATTTCCAATAATTTAACTTTACCCTTAACCAGAGTTAAAAAATCAAAAGCATCCACTTCAGGCAAGCCTTGATGAGTACGCATCGCATTTAGCGCTGCTTTCAATAAATAAATATTGCTCACACCCGGAATTTCTACAGGGTATTGAAACGCCAAAAAGATGCCTTCACGCGCTCTTATTTCAGGAGCCATCTCCAATAAATCTTTGCCTTTATAAGTGACTGTTCCCTCAGTAACGGTATATCCCGATTTACCTGATAATACATGCGATAAAGTACTTTTACCTGCACCATTAGGCCCCATAATGGCATGCACTTCGCCTGCGTTGATCTCTAAGTTGACACCTTTAAGGATAGGCTTATCACCTACACTGACATGAAGATTTTTTATGCTAAGCATTCTATTTACCTAATTTAATTTTTTATAAATTTGTGTAGCTTTGTTGGGTTACGCTTTTATTGCTACGCAAGAAAAAGCTAACCCAACCTACAATATTTGATTAACCGACTGAACCTTCTAAGCTAAGTCCTAACAAAGCCTGCGCTTCAACCGCAAACTCCATTGGCAACTCTTTGAAAACTTGCTTACAAAACCCATTAACAATCATGGATACTGCATCTTCAGCGGATAAGCCACGCTGTTGACAGAAAAATAATTGGTCTTCGCTAATTTTAGAGGTGGTTGCTTCATGCTCAACTTGTGCAGAAGGCTGCTTCACTTCTACATAAGGAAACGTATGCGCGCCACATTTATCACCCACCAACAAAGAATCACACTGGGTATAATTACGGGCATTTTGCGCATTCTTGCCGACTCTAACTAACCCACGGTAAGTATTTTGCGATTTTCCTGCTGAAATGCCTTTAGAAATAATCGTACTACGGGTATTTTTACCAATATGAATCATCTTGGTGCCGGTATCGGCTTGCTGATAATTATTGGTCAAGGCAACCGAATAAAATTCACCGACTGAATTATCACCGATTAAAATACAACTAGGATATTTCCACGTAATCGCCGAACCTGTTTCTACTTGTGTCCAAGACACTTTAGAATTCACACCACGGCATTCGGCACGTTTAGTTACAAAATTATAAATACCACCAACACCGTTTTCATCACCGGGGTACCAATTCTGTACTGTGGAATATTTAATCTCGGCATTATCTAATGCAACCAATTCAACGACCGCTGCATGCAACTGATTTTCATCACGCATCGGTGCGGTACAGCCCTCTAAATAGCTCACATGGCTGCCTGCATCGGCAATAATCAGTGTGCGCTCAAACTGCCCCGTATTAGCGGCATTAATTCGAAAATATGTCGACAATTCCATCGGGCAACGCACGCCTTTAGGAATATACACAAACGAACCATCCGTAAATACAGCTGCATTAAGAGCGGCAAAGAAATTATCTGTTTCAGGCACAACTGTACCCAAATATTGTTTAACTAATTCAGGGTGCTCTTTTAAGGCTTCAGAAATCGGGCAAAAAATAACCCCTACATCATGCAACTTACCTTTAAACGTAGTAGCCACCGAGACGCTATCAAAAACCGCATCAACCGCAACACCCGCTAAGCGTTCTTGCTCATCTAAAGGAATACCCAGTTTTTTATAGGTTTCTAATAATTGCGGATCAATTTCATCTAGGCTTTGCGGCTTATCCGAATCTTTTTTAGGCGCAGAATAATAACTAATCGCCTGATAATCAATCGGCTCAATATTTAACTGCGCCCAATTGGGTTCTTTCATGGTCAGCCAATGACGAAATGCTTTTAAACGGTATTCCAGCATAAACTCTGGCTCGCCTTTAATGGCCGACAGCTTAGCGATAACGTCTTCATCTAATCCAGGTGGAAAAGTGTCCACCTCAATATCAGTAACAAAGCCTTCTTTATATTTTTGACCAATCAGATTGTCAATTTCTTGTGCGCTTGATGACATAAATACTCTTTTAATCTATTAACGATATAAACTGGCCACTGGCACAGTAATTTCTTGTGGAATACTAACCGGCAACATCATATCGGCTAAAGTCACCGATTCTAATGCTTTCTGAACCGTCTGATTAACCAAACGCCAATTATTACCTATTTGGCATGCCGAAACCTGATCACAACTATGATCAGTCGAGCTGCATTCAGTTAAGGAAATCGGTCCTTCTAATGCCGTAATCACACTAGCAACAGTGATTTTTTCAGGTGTTTGTACTAAGACATAACCGCCTTTAGCACCGCGCACTGAACTTAATAAATGCGCCCTAACCAAAGATTTCAAAATTTTACTGACTGTTGGTAAAGCGATTCCCGTTGCAGTGGAAATCTCTAAAGCCGCATGCATACGAGACTGGCTTTTAGCCATAAAACTCAAAATAACTGTTGCATAATCAGTCAATTTACCCAGACGCATCATAAGCACTCCCTCAATATAGGACCATTTTAGTCCTATTTAATTCCATAGTAAATAGCTTGGTTATTATTTTATAACATTTTCTTTGCCTGGCCATCGATTCCAATAGCGTCGATGTTTTGCTCTATAACTTTCAACTTCAACTTCTCCCTCATGAAAATTGACCGTTAATGCCCCAGAACCGCCCGTTATAAAATACTCTGCACCCACCTGATTATATCTATCTATCACCTGCGCGTGAGGAAAACCAAAACGATTAGGTGAAGCTGCTGGAATTAAAATAACACTAGGATTTACGGCAGCTAAAAAATCAGCGCTCGAAGAAGTTTTGCTACCGTGATGCGGTGCAATTAACACCTTAACTGACAAATCCTTAGACCGTTCAATTAAAGCCGCTTCAGCAGTTTTTTCAATATCTCCAGTCAATAAAAAACTCCCCTGTGCCGTTTCAATTTTCAACACACAAGAATTGTCATTTTTACCTTTAAGACCTTGCTTAGGTGGTGATAACATACGGAAATTTACCTGATCCCACTGCCAGCTTTGCCCTACATAACAAGCAACCGCCTTATAATCTGCCAATAACCCTGGCACACTACTTAATACCTCCTCAGTTGGCATCTCTGCTAGCAGTGATTTCGCACCACCAATATGATCATTATCTGCATGACTTATAACTAATTTATCTATATGAGTAATTCTTTGATAATGCAAAAAAGGCAAAACCACATTCCTACCCATATCAAAACTATCAGAAAACCGTGCGCCTGTATCAAATACCAAAGTATGTTCAGCGGTTTCCACAACTACGGCTAAACCCTGACCGACATCTAATAAAGTTAAGCTGGCCTCGCCCATTTCTGGTTTATCTTTATGCACAAAAATTAAAGGCAAAATCAAGATAAAACCTAAATAACGCGCAGGAATTCCTCGCGGTGCTAATAATAAAAATACACCGAGCATAGCCACAACAATCTGCCACAGATCAGGTTGAGCCTGGACAATACTAGCCAATGGCAAGTCTACCAAAAACACCAATACTTGCCACAAATACTGCAAAACGAGATCGACAAGCTGCAATAAAAACCCTGAAATATCAGGCACAAAAGGCAGCAAAGCAACCGCTAATAAAGCCAGAGGTACTACTAAAAAACTAACAATAGGTATAGCCAGAAAATTAGCAACAGGTGAAATTAAGGAAGCCTGCTGAAAGAAAAACAATAAAACCGGCAATAACCCCAGCCCGACTACAACATGCAATTTAAGACTGCTAAGAAAACGATTTTCTCGACCTAAGCGTGCGGAAAGCACATAGATAATACAAAAAACTGCCAGAAAAGATAAATAAAACCCCACCGACAACACGACCACCGGATCAATCAGCAACACCACTAAAAACGCAATGGCGAAAACATCCAAAGATTTTATATGTCGACGCAATAATATCGTCAACATAAATACACTGACCATCACTAAAGCACGCTGCGTAGGCACAGAAAAACCAGCCAGAGCAGCATAAGATAAAGCCACCAAAAATGAAAAAATTGCCGCTACTTGTGGTGCCGAATAATGCCTATGAGGTGGCACTTGCAGCCAACATTGAAAAGCCAGCCAATAAATCATCCCCGCTACCAAGCCAATATGTAGCCCTGAAATAGCCATCAAATGTGCCGTACCACTTTGCGCTAACACCCGCCATTGCAGTGTAGAAAGTGAACTGCGATCCCCTAAAGTTAGCGCCTTGATCAAAGCCAAGCTATCAGCACTTATCTTTTGCTGCGCCAATAGGTCCAGTAAAATCTGACGTACGACCGAAATACTCTGCCAAAATGCTTGCGTAGCTAACAATTTAGCCTGATCTGCTTTACGAATATAACCAGTGGCACCAATATGCTGAGCAAACAACCATTTTTCATAATCAAAACCACCCGGATTTAAAGTGCCGTTAGGTGCTTTCAATTTGACAAAAAACTGCCATGTTTGCCCCGCAGAAATTTTTTGCTGCGGATAATACCAACTCAAGCGCAATTTATCAGGCAACGAAACAGCGGCCTGAGTCACTTTAAAATCGAAGCGTACTCGTCGGTCATTGTATTCAGGCAGGCCGACAACATCACCCTTAATCAATAACTCTTTACCTTGTAATTCAGAAGCTAAAGAATGACTTAAAAAATACGCCGAAAAAGCCCCAGCCCAAACAAAACCTAACAGAAAAAATGCAATTCGCTTCTGCTTAAAATAAAGCCCTACTAGGGCTAGCAAAAAAATGACCAACAAAGACCAAATACTAGGCAGCATAGCCCATTGTTGCAGCCCTACAATACCTAAGAAAAATGCTAAAACAGATAAAAGCATCACTAAAATCTGCTACACTTGAAAGTTAATGTATCTACACGGAATCATAAGTCATGCCAAAAAAACTATTAAAAAAATACATGCCATCGTCTGAATCCATTAAAGAGAATAAAAACCTCAGTTTCTTAGGTGATAAATTTCATGACCCCAATCTTTGGCACTTGAATCGGCGTTCAGTTTCAGCTGCTTTTGCTATTGGTCTGTTGGTTGCATGGATTCCTACTCCAGGACAAATGACGATTGCCGCCGTCATCGCATTGTATTTTCGCGCAAACCTACCCATTTCAGTCGCTTTAGTTTGGATTACCAACCCATTGACTATGGCCCCCATGTTTTACTTTGCTTACCTAATAGGTCTATGGTTATTAGGCCAACCCTCGCCAGACTCAAATTTTGAATTTTCTGTCGACAGCATAATGGCAAACTTAGGAGACATAGGCGGCCCTTTCCTAACTGGCTGCTTAATCCTTGGCGTTATTTCTTCCGTTATCGGTTATTTTGGTATTCGTTCTTTCTGGCG